>JAFYBD010000230.1 GCA_017540385.1 Lentisphaeria bacterium | reverse complement strand
GGTATCGGGCAGGAGCGCCACGATGCGTTTCCCGGCGAATTCGGGGCGTTTCGCGAGTTCGAGCGCGGCATAGAGCGCTGCGCCGGAACTGATTCCGACCAGCAGTCCTTCCTGCGCGGCGGCCGCACGTGCGGTTTTCCCTGCGTTCTCGGCGGAAACTCCGATCACCTCGGTGATGAGGCCGGTATTCAGCACTTTCGGCACGAAGCCCGCGCCGATGCCCTGGATCTTATGAGGTCCGGGCGCGCCGCCCGCGAGGACCGGGCTGGTGTCGGGCTCGACCGCGAAGATTTTCACGTCGGGATTCTGTTCGCGCAGATACTCGCCCACGCCGGTCAGCGTGCCGCCGGTGCCGACGCCCGCGACGAACGCGTCGACTTTGCCGTCTGCGTCCGCCCAGATTTCCGGGCCGGTGTGCGCCTTGTGGTACGCCGGATTTGCGGGGTTCTCGAACTGCTGCGGGATGAACGAACCGGGATTCGCATCGCGGAGTTCGAGCGCTTTCGCGATCGCGCCCTTCATGCCTTTCGCGCCTTCCGTCAGCACGATTTCCGCGCCGTACGCCTGCGCGAGCTTGCGGCGTTCAATGCTCATGGTCTCCGGCATCGTGAGGATCAGGTGGTAGCCCTTCACCGCTGCGACGAATGCGAGTCCGATGCCGGTGTTGCCGCTGGTCGGCTCGATGATGAGCGCGCCGGGCTTCAGCTGGCCTGCCTGTTCGGCGGCTTCGATCATCGCGAACGCGATGCGGTCCTTCACGGAACTGCCGGGATTGAACGATTCGACTTTGACGACGACTTCCGCGCCGCCCTGGTTGAGCTTGTTGATGCGGACCAGCGGGGTGCCGCCGATTTTGTCGAGGATGGTGTTTGCAATGCTCATGGTATTGTCTCCTTTGATTTTATAGGTTATATGCTTTTTGAATAACAACCTGTCAGGTTGTGTATCTAACGCAATATACAATATCGCATTTCGCACAAAAGTCAAGCGAAAACGGCAAAATTTCTCTACTTTTTTTGTAATCTTTTCGGTTTTCTGCTTGAAAACGCTCGTTTTACGGGGTATATTAAACGGTAAGAACAATAAAAGAAGACCAAGGAGAAAGTGATTTATGAAAATCTCTACCAAAGGACGGTATGGACTGCGGATCCTGATCGATCTGGCCACGCACGATCCTGCCAGACCGCGTTTGCTCCGCGACATCGCGCAGTCCCAGCAGATATCCGAAAAATACATCAGCCGTCTCGTGCTCGATCTCCGGCGCGCCAAACTGATCCGTTCCGTCCGGGGCATGAAGGGTGGTTTCCACCTGATGAAGGCTCCCGAGGAGATCACGCTGCTGGAGATACTGGAGACGATGGAGGGCCCGATTTCGGTCGTCGACTGCGTACATTCCCCCGCGAAATGCCGTCGACACGAACTCTGCCCCTCGCGCGATATCTGGGTGCAGCTCAATAACGGCATCCGAGAGCTCACGCGTCAGATCACCCTCGAAGACATCCTGAACACCTACCAGCATCACGACGCCGAAAACGGCATCTTCGACTACTGCATCTGATCAGGCCGCGCCCCGGACTCACAGAGCGAGCCGCTGTTGTGTGCGGCTCCGCTCTCGCCCCCAGTCGCTCATAACGAGGACGATCGGAGCGAGCATTTCCCCGCCGGATCGGACGCGGTGCTCGACCAGGGCACCCGATGAAGCGTTTCTGTCACAAATCTTGACAAACGGGAGAAGGAAGGGGTGTTTCGGAGACAAAAAAAGAACCGCAGGAGCTTCATAAACTCTTGCGGTTCATCTGATTCAAAATGGTGCACCCGGAGGGATTTGAACCCCCAACCTTCTGATCCGTAGTCAGACGCTCTATCCAGTTGAGCTACGGGAGCAACGATTGTACCGCGAATCATGCGGTACATATAATCTAGCATCGTTTCGGAAAAATGCAAGCAGATTTTCGGGAAAAACCGGAAAAAGCGTGTTTTGGCACCCCCTGGTTGAGGTGAGAAACGGTCGCGTCGCTCTTGTGATGCCGGGCTCGCGGGAGGGTGGGGCGGTGGCGTGACGTCTTGTCGGCGCGGGATCAATTACGCTTGGCCGGGGCGGCTTTCCGTTTCTCCGAATGGATCGCGATGGCGACGACGAGGCAGATACCGAGCAGCATCGGGTAGAAGAGCGACCGGACCAGCGAGAGCGACGAGACGTCCAGGTTCGACGTCTGCGCGACGCCCACGGCGATCAGGATCTGCGCGCCGTACGGGATCATGCCCTGGACCACGCAGGAGCCGGCGTCGAGGATGCTGGCGATGCGCCGGGCGGAGCACTGGTAACGGTCGCTAAGCTCGCGGGCGAGGGGGCCTGCGATCACGATCGCGACGGTGTTGTTTGCCGTGAAGAAGTTCACGAGGGCCACGAGGATCAGCACGCCGAATTCGCAGCCCCGTTTGGAGCGGACGCGTTTCTGAATGAGTTCCATGAGGTAGCCGATGCCGCCGTTGCGCCGGATGGTCTGCAGGAGTCCGCCTGCCAGGATGGCCACGATGAGCGTCTCGGACATGCCGAGCGTCCCCTGTCCGATCATGTCCAGCATCCCCCAGAAATCGAACGAGCCGTTCACGATGCCCGTGATCCCGGCCAGCACGGTCCCCGCGAAGAGCAGCAGCATCACGTTCCACCCGAACAGCGCGAACACGAGGATCAGGATGTACGGGAGCACCGCGAAACAATGCGCCCAGGTGACCGGGGGCGTTTCGCCGGACTGCACGGCTCCGCCGCAGAAAAGGTAGATGGCCGAGGTGGCGAGGACGGCCGGCAGCACGAGCAGGAAGTTCTGCCGGAACTTGTCCTTCATCGGCACGTTCTGCGTGCGGGTGGCCGCGATGGTCGTATCGGAGATCATGGACAGGTTGTCGCCGAACATGGCCCCGCCGATGATCGCCCCGAGGAGCATGGCCGGAGGGATCGAGAGTCCGCCGGAGAGTCCCGCCGCGATCGGCGTCAGCGCCGCGATCGTGCCGCAGCTGGTCCCGACCGCGAGCGAGATGAAGCTCGAAACGAGGAACATCCCGAGGAGCATCAGCGAATCCGGCACCAGCGCCCGCGCGATCACGACCGCGCCGTCGACCGCGCCCATGCCCTTTGCCGTGGACGCGAACGCCCCGGCGAGGATGAAAATGAGGCACATGATCATGATGTTCGGTTCGCCCATGCCCCGGGCGTAGATCTCGACTTTTTCGCCGAGCGGCCGTTTGTGGTCCATCGCCAGGGCTGCCGCGGACGCCACCAGGAACGCCGTCGGCATCGGCACTTTGTAGAAATCGCGGGCCCAGATCGAGAGGCCCAGATAAAACGCGATGAAGACGAAGAACGGGATCAATGCACGGAACCGGGGTTCGCGACATTCCATCGGCTGAAGATTTTGCATGGGGGTGAGCATCCTGTTCGGCTGCGGCGCGGAGGGGGTACAGCAAGCATGGCGCCATCGCCGGTTGTTCGTTGGTTTTGATGAAGATACTATAGCATCTTCCGCCGTTTTTTTCAAGTTCCGCCGGGGAACATGTCCGCCCGGCCGCGTCCGACTTGCCGCTGTTCGGGAAAAAGCGGGGCAAGAGGCGGCATGGAGCTTGAAAAAACGCCCTTGACGCTGTATATTATTTGGATATTACTTTTCCAAACCAAACACTCAATCCACAGGAGATTCTGAACATGTCCAAGATGATTTCCCCGCTCCAGCAGGTCCGCAGCGAATACGCACCGAAACTGCCCCCGGCGCTTCGTTCCGGCGCATCCGTGAAAGTCGAAAAAGGCGCTCCGCTCGCCGCGTTCGCCGACGCCGAAAAGATCGCCGCGCTCTTCCCCTCCACGAGCAACATGCCCGACCTGAAGTTCAGCGCGGGTTCCGCCGCCGAATCCAAGCCCGTGAACGTGGCGGTCATCCTCTCCGGCGGCCAGGCTCCCGGCGGCCACAACGTCATCGCCGGCATCTACGACGGCATCAAGTCGCTGAACAAGGCGTCCCGCATGTTCGGCTTCAAGGGCGGCCCGAGCGGCCTCGTGGACAACGACTACGTCGAGATCACCGACGACTTCATGAACGCCTACCGCAACACCGGCGGGTTCGACATGATCGGTTCCGGCCGCACCAAGCTCGAGCAGATCGAACAGTTCGACAAGGGCGCGGTGAACTGCAAGGCCCTCGGCATCTCCGCCCTCGTCATCATCGGCGGCGACGACTCCAACACGAACGCCTGCCTCCTCGCCGAATACTACAAGGCGAAAAACATCCCGATCCAGGTCATCGGCTGCCCGAAGACCATCGACGGCGACCTGAAGAACAAGTTCATCGAGACCTCTTTCGGCTTCGACACCGCCAGCAAGGTCTACAGCGAGCTCATCGGCAACATCTCCCGCGACGCCAACTCCGCGAAGAAATACTGGCACTTCATCAAGCTCATGGGCCGTTCCGCCTCCCACATCACGCTCGAGTGCGCCCTGAAGACCCACGTGAACGCCGCCATCATCTCCGAGGAAGTCGCCGCGAAGAAGCAGACGCTCTCCGGCATCGTCGACGACCTCGCGAAGATCGTGGCCAAGCGCGCCGAGAACAAGGAGAACTTCGGCGTCGTGCTCGTGCCCGAAGGCCTGATCGAGTTCATCCCAGAGATGAAG
>JAFYBD010000003.1 GCA_017540385.1 Lentisphaeria bacterium | reverse complement strand
CGGCCGCGTGGGACGCTGGGTGCGGCAGGCGTACGCGTATCTTTTCCTGCCGAAGGACGGCATCCTCACCGGAGACGCCCGCAAACGCATCGCGGCCATCCGGCGCTACACGCACCTCGGGGCAGGGTTCCAGCTCGCGATGAGCGACCTGGAGATTCGCGGCGCGGGCAACATCCTGGGCGAGGAGCAGAGCGGGCAGATCAACGCGGTCGGGTTCCACCTGTACTGCAGTCTGCTGCGCGACTGCGTGGCGCTCTTCAAGGGCGAGAAGCTCCCGACGGTCCCGGACTGCGAGCTCCACCTCGATTTCCTCGAATTCGCGCTCGCGGTCCCGCCCGGCAAGATAGCTGCCGGGATCCCCCCGTCCTACATCGAGTCCGACCGCGTGCGGCTGCACTGCTACCGCAGGCTCGCGATGTTCAACTCGGAGAAGGAGCTCGACGATTTCGCATCCGAACTCCGCGACAGGTTCGGGCCGGTCCCGAACGAGGTGGACTACCTGATGCTCACGTGCCGGATTCGCCTGGCCGCCGCGGCCGCAGGGATCAGCGCCGTGGCGTGCCGTCTGAACCTGGTGTACATGGAGAAGAACAAGCGCATGCTCCGGCGCGACGGACTCATCCCCGCCGTGCTCGCGAGCGCGACGCCCGCGCAGAAACTGAAGCTCGTGCTCCGCACGGTGCGGGAGTTCATCCCGCGCGCGGAAGAACCGTGAGCGAATACGCTCATCAACACGTTTCCGAGGAGGAGGAACCGATTATGAAAATGACCGCAGTCCTGAACGACATCACCAAGCTCAAAGTCGACGCCATCGTGAACGCGGCGAACTGTTCGCTGCTGGGGGGAGGGGGCGTCGACGGCGCAATCCATCGCGCTGCCGGACGGCGTCTGTACGAAGCCTGCCTCAAATTCGGCGGCTGCAGGACCGGCGAAGCGCGCATCACGCCCGGATTCGATCTGCCTGCCGGATTCGTGATCCACACGCCGGGCCCCGTTTGGCACGGCGGCGGCCGCGGCGAGGCCGATCTGCTGAAGTCGTGCTACCTCAATTCGCTTGCGCTGGCGGAGGAGAACGGCTGTCGCACGGTGGCGTTCCCCGGCATCAGCATCGGCGTGTACCGTTACCCCCTGCACGCGGCGACGGAGATCGCCGTCGGGACGGTCGCGGCGTGGAGCGGCAAACTGCCGGAGGAAGTGATCTTCTGCGCGTTCTCCGAAGAGGTCCTGGGCGTGTATCTGGAGACGCTGAAACGGTTCGCCGACGGCCAATAATCGCCAGCCCGGGGCAGGGGGTCAGAACATCCTGCGGACGTATTCGAAAAGGATGACGGTGGCCGCCTGGGCCACGTTCAGGGATTCCGCGTCGCCCGGCATCGGGATGTTCAGGCCGCGTGAATTGTCGAGCTCCGCGACGCCGGTGGCTTCGCAGCCGAGGATGATCGCCGAACGGTCGAAGAGATCGGGCTCCAGAAAGACGTTGCCGCCGCTCGCGGGGAGGGTGCGGTAACACGTCTTCACGCCGAGTTTGCGGAGGTCGGCGGCGAGTTCGGGGAGGTCGCCCCCGTAGCGGATTTTGAGCGCGAACTGTGCGCCGGAGGCCGAGCGCACCACCTTGTCGGAAAAGGGATCGGCGGTGCCGCGTGTGAGCCAGACTTCATGCAGTCCCACGGCACGCGCCGTGCGGAGGATCGTGCCGAAATTGCCGGGGTCGCCCACGCGGTCGAGCACGAGCGCGAAGGGATCGGCCATGGGCGCGTCCATCGGGACGGGCGCGGGGCGTTTCGACAGGACGAGGATGCCCTGCGAATGAACGGTCGGGGCGATGCGGTCGAATTCCGCGGAGGGAAGCGCGACGGGTTCGACGGGGGAGGGAAACGGCAGGGAGACGCCTTCGCGCAGGATCACGAGTTCGACGAGGTCGGGCGCGAGCGTGACGACTTCGCGGGAGGCGCGCAGGCCGTCGCAGAAACAGTGTTCGGAGTCGCGGCGTCCGTGGCGTGTGCGAAGCGCCCGGAGGAGCGATTCGGTTCGCCTGGTCAGACCGGGTGCGTCCGACATCCGAGGGATCCTGTTTGTCAGGCCGCGGGCTTTTCGGCCGGGGCTTCGGCGGGCTTTTCAGCGGCCGGAGCGGATGCAGTCGTCGCCGCGGTCTTCGGATGGATCTTCTCGTCGAGGATTCTGGCGAGGGAGGCCCAGTAGCCGTAGACGGTGGACGAACCCTGCGCTGCAGGCACGGCGAGGTTGATGCCGCGGAGCGCGGCGTCGGCCTTCATCATCTGGTCGAGGGCGGAGAAGAGTCGTGCGGCGCTGTAGAGCGCTTCCACGCGGAGTTCTTCCGGGGTCTGGCTGAGCGTGGCGACGCGTTCGAATTCGACCGCGGCGTCCTCGGTCTTGCCGAGCTGTTCGAGGATGTAGGCGGCGTCGAGCGCGGAACGGATCTTGATGAAGGATTCGGCGGTGGAGGAGGACGCGATCTCCAGGAGATACTTGCGGGCCTTCTCGAGGTCGCCGGGCTTGTTGGCGGCGATGAGGTCGGCGGCGAGGCGGAGGCGCGCGTAATCCGCGGCCTTGTTCGAGGAATGTTTCGCGATGGCGTCTTCGAGTTCGGCGATGCTGCCGGCGTTCGCGAGCGCCTTCCGGGCGTTCTGGTCGGCGCGCTGGATTGCGCCCTGGATGATGATGCCGATGGAGATGGCCACGGCGAACACGCAGACGGAGATGATGGCCTGTTTCCAGTTGGTCGCCATCCAGAGCTCGAACTGGTCGAGCATGGTGGAGATGGCCGGTTCCTCCTTGGAGGTCTCGGGGCGTTTGTGCTGCTGTGCGGCGGCGAGCTGTTCGAAAGAATCGATTTTTTTCTTGTTGGCCATGATTTGGAATATCTTTCTAACGGAAGTTGATTTTTATGTTTTGATTCTAATAATATAGCGCGCCCCGGGCGCAAAATCAACTCGAAAACCCGGTTTCGACTCCCTTTTTTTCGTTTTTCGTGCGGGATGCAGGCCGCGTTGCGGTTCAGGCGAGGGTCGCTTCCTCGAATATCTTCCGCGTGGTGAACGCTTCGAACGCGCCCGTATTCGAAAGCGAGGCGAATTGATCCGCGTCGTCCGGGGTTGTTCCCGCGCCGAATTTGAGCTCGATTTGCTCCTTGGAAACGCCGGAGACTTTGACGCTGTTTGTGCCGTCGGAATAGGTCAGCGTCTCCTCGTCCCAGTTGTCGATGCTGCCGGAGTTGAACCACAGCGTGACCGTGCCAGTACCAAGCTGTTTGACCGTGTCTGACCCCCAATTCTCGCAGAACGTGAACACATCGTTTCCGCCTCCGCCGTGCAACCGGTCGTCGCCGATGCCGCCCGCGATCACGTCGTTGCCGGACGCGCCCGTGATACGGTCGTTCCCCGCGTCGCCGAAGAGCCAGTTCGCGCCCTTGTTCGCCCAGATCACGTCGTTGCCGTCGCCGCCGCAGAGGGTCTGGCCGTCGCCGACGTATTCGAACCGCTGACTGGTCATGTCGATGATGTCGTCGCCCGCGCCCGCCCGGATTTCCCGGATTTGAAGTAGACGCGCCGTATTCATTTCGATTTCCTCCGGCAGCTCGGTATAAACGTCGTCCAGGAAGATCGCGTCGCCGTTTTCGCCGTCCGTGAGGCAGAGGATGCTCGGGTCGGACGAGCCGAAGAAGAGGTTCTGGATCCGGCCTTTCCCGTTCGCGGAGACGAATTCGCCGGTCCCGGTCCAACCCTCCTCATCCAAAGAGCCCGCGTGCTGCGCGAAATACTCCCGGCTCCACGTGCCGTTTGCGCTGGCGAAGAAGATGTCGTCGACGCCGTCCGCGTTCGACCGCACGACCTTCGCAGTGCCGGGCTCGTTTTCGCTCACGAAGTCCTCGCCGACCGCCCAATCCTCGCCGTCGTCGAACACTTTCACGCGCCACTGATACGTCCCGCCGGGCAGTTCGTACAAATCCTGCGCGGTCGTGTCCGTCAGCCACCTGAACACCTGCCCGAAGTCGTTCGTCGACAAATCCACCATGTACATGGCCGCCCCGGCCGGATACTCCCACGACAGCCCGTCCGCCGTCCCGACGAGATTCACCGGCGCGGTGATTTTGATGTTCGCGAAGAGAATTTCGGAAATGGCGGTATTGCCCGCTGCGTCGGTCGCCCGGAAGCTGTACGAACCGTTCGCCGTGACCGTGATTGTTTCCGTGTACTCCTTCCAGCCCGAATCGTCCACGCAATAATACAGCGCGCTGCCGTCGTCCGTTTCCGCCGTGAGCAGGACCTCGCTTGCCGGGGTCTGATTGTCGCCCGTGAGCGTGATGACCGGCGCCGAACGGTCCACGTTCGTTACTTCGTATTCCGCGCTCTCGGAGACGTTGCCTGCCGCGTCGATCCCCCGGAAATACACCGTGAGGTTCGTCCCGACGAGCACGCCGCCGGGGTACGTTCCCCAGTTCTCGCAATCGAACGAATACTGCTTCACGACCGAATCCTCGCTGAACGTCGCCGTCACGAGCACGTCCATATTGGTCGGCTCGGTGACATCCGCAGTCGCGACCGGCTTCTCCGGCGGTGTCTTGTCGATGTTCGTGACCTCGTACACCGCCACCTCGGATTCGTTCCCCGCCATGTCAACGGCCTTGAAATAGACCATGGTATTTGTGGTCACGGTTACGCCGCCCCCATACTCGGACCATTCGCCTGTTTCCCCGAGCTTGTACAAAGAGGATGCGAGTTCAACATCGTCTGCGAAATCCGCAGTGAGAACAACGTCCTGATTCGTGAGCTCGGTCGTGCTCGCCTGAATATTCGATACTGTCGGAGCGATCGTGTCAGCGGGGTTATTCCCCGTAATTGATAGGACCAGTGAGTTGTCTTTAAGAAGATTTAGCTTATAGCTTACTTTATTGATTTCTACAGTTTCATCGACAGAGATCAATCCCAAATAATCACCCAGAGTATTATGAATAGCCAACGTACTATTGAAGTAGTCTGCATGATTAGCGAGCAAATACAACCCATTTTCTTGAGATGCGGAAACCGTTATAGTATAACACGGGGTTCCTTGTATTATTGTGAGATTATTGATTCGTGCTGACATCTCGGGGGCAACAGACGAAATATCAAAATCAACTATCGCCTTTTGAGTTGCAGAAACGATAGCACCATCCTCAAATATGATGCGTCCAGTTATCAAGCCGCTTGACAAAATCTCAAGAGAACCGCCTTCACGAACGGTTATAAAACGTGCTGTGCCACCAGAAGAAATGAAAATGCTACCGTATTCATTAACTGTTGTATGGTCCATGTGCCCATCCCAAAGAATTCTGCACGTACCACCACTATCGACAATGACACCATTCGCAATGCCTTTAGACATCACGGCAATTTCATACGAAGGGTCTATAGACATGCTGCTCATAGAACTCATACGCGAAAGTAAATGATTGTCTGACCCATAATAAATGCCGGAATACTGACTTGCAAATGTCACATATCCTCCATCGGAAATGGTTACATGTCCTTCGCAAGGTGTCCAAACAGTATTCATCGCAGTTCCACCGGATGAAACAAAGAGATAACCGCTGACAAATGAACTATTAGCTATACCTCCAGAAGAAACCCAGAGAGTTCCTGTTGGGGCGATTGTAGTGCTGTTTGCCAGCCCGCCGGAAGAAACTTTGAGACTGCCAGATTTGACTAAGGATTGGTTTGCTGTTCCGCCTGAAAAGATATTGAGAATGCTCGCTGTGTCAACAATGGTGTTATTGGCTATGCCACCGCAGGAGACATCAACAAAGCCAACATCATAGACCGTTGTACTATTTGCAATTCCACCAGATGAAACAACAAGATTACCATAAGGAGAAATCGTAGTATTATCTGCTAAACCACCCGAAAAAAGTCGCAAATATCCTGACGCTCTAATCGTAGTGAGGCTCGCAAAACCACCTGCAAAAACATCTAGACTAACACCGCTTTTAATCGTGACATTTCTTGCTGTTGTACCGGAATGAACTGTCGCGGCAACACCTGAAAGAACTAAATCGGAGAATGTGTTTTCAACGAAAGAAACCTTTGCGCCACTCTCAATCGTCACGTATCCGCCGTTTTCTACGATTGCTGTAGCCGTACCGCCCTCGGAAATGTACATCCAGCCGCCTTCGTTGACAGTAGTGCTGTTTGCAGTGCCGCGAATGGAAACATGGATACTGCCTCTTGAATTTACCTTGGTACTGTTCGCCGTGCCGCCGCTGTAGACAAACATGAAGCTATAGGAGTTTACCGTAGTGCTATTCGCCGTACCATCGCTATAGACAAATATACTGCCATAGGAATTGACCGTGGTGCTGTTCGCCGTGCCACCGCAGTAGACAAACAAGCTGCCCCTGTAGTTGACTGTGCCGTTTGCCGTTGTTCCTGAATGAATCGTAGCGGAAGTATTGGAGAGAACCAAACCTGAGAATGAGTGTGAAGCAAAGGTAGCTGAAGCACCCTCGCAGACATCCACATACCCGCCATTTTCCACAATCCCGGCTGCTATGCCGCCGTTGTAGACTATAAGATAGCCCGCGGAATTGACAGTCGTGTTGTTCGCAGAGCCACCGCTGGAGACATAAAGCCCGCCACCTGAATTGACCGTGGTATCAGTCGCAATACCGCCGTCGAGGACGGTCATGGAATCGTTATTGAGGATAATGCCGTCAGAGGTGATGCCGCTGGAGATGATGTACGCCATTGGGGCTGCCTTTCAGTTCATAATGAATCGTTTTTGTGTTTCATCCATAACAATAATGCTATTTCAAGAAGAAATCAAGCAGTTTTTCTCCTTTTTTTTATGGTTTTCTCATTGCGAGGGCGGGAGCAGGACGCTTTGCGTCCACGGCAGGCGGCGGCCTGCACTACGGCTGTGCGCGGCTACGCTCGCGCACTCACAGAGTGAGCCGATCCTGTGCG
>JAFYBD010000229.1 GCA_017540385.1 Lentisphaeria bacterium | reverse complement strand
GGCATGACCGAGACCGGCGGCATCGGCAGCGGCATGGACTGCCCCGCCCACGAAGGCATCCACATGTGGGAAGACGAGTACATCATCGAGGTCGTCGACCACGAGACCGGCGAGCCCGTGCCCGACGGAGAGTTCGGCGAGATCACGGTCACCAGCCTCACCCGCGAAGCACTCCCCGTGATCCGCTTCAAGACCGGCGACCGCGGCCGCATCCTGACCCGCGAAAAATGCGTCTGCGGACGCACCCATCTGCGCCTCGACACGATCAGCGGACGTCTCGACGACATGCTCATCATCTCCGGCGTGAACTTCTTCCCGAACCAGGTCGAACAGTCCCTGCTGAAGGTCCCCGGCGTGCTCCCGAACTACCAGATCATCATCCGCGACAACCACGGCATCAAGAGCCTGCGCGTGAACGTGGAGGCCGAACCCGGCGTGACCGGATACATGGTCGAAAAACAGCTCAAGGAAGACCTCGGGTTCTCCCCCGAAGGCGACATCTACAAGCCCGGCGAACTGCCCCGGACCGAGGGCAAGGCCAAACGCATCTTCTACGAAACGGTCGACGGCGAAGCCGGCAAGGAAGGAGCGAAATGATGAACAGCGCAGTCTCCCCTGAAATCCTCGGCTACATGGAACATTCGTCCTGGATCCGCAGGATGTTCGAAGCCGGGATCGAACTGAAGAAGAAATACGGCGAGGACCAGGTCTACGATTTCAGCCTCGGCAACCCCGACATGCCGCCTCCGCACGAGGTCAAGGACGCGCTCCTCGACTTCGCGCAGACCGCCGACCGCCCCTACGCCATCGGCTACATGCCGAACGCCGGATTCCCCGACACCCGCGCCGCCCTCGCGAAGAAAGTCTCGCAGGAACAGTCCTCCGAGATCGATGCCTCGCACGTCGTCGTGACCTGCGGCGCGGCCGGCGGATTGAACGCCGTGTTCCGCGCCACGCTGGAACCCGGTTCCGAGGTGCTCTGCCCGGCCCCGTATTTCGTCGAATACGGATTCTACGTCTCGAATTTCGGCGGCAAACTCCGCCCCGTCCCCTCCAAGCCGGACGATTTCTCCCTCGACCTCGAGGGATTCCGCGACGCGCTGAGCGACAGGACCCGCGCGGTCATCATCAATTCGCCGAACAACCCCACCGGCCGCATTTACAACCGCGCGGAACTCGCCGCGCTGGCCGATCTGCTCCGCGAACAGTCCGCGAAGAACGACCGTCCGATCCTGCTCATCTCCGACGAGCCGTACCGGTTCCTGAACTTCGAACACATCGAGATACCCTCGCTTTTCTCGCTCTACGACGACTCCGTCGTGATCGGGTCCTTCTCGAAGAACCTCTCGCTCGCGGGCGAACGCGTCGGCTACGTGGCCGCCGCACCCGGATTCCACGGCGTGAAGGAGTTCATCGCGGCCGTGACCATGACCAACCGCATCCTCGGGTTCGTGAACGCCCCGGCCATCGGCCAGCGCATCCTGAACCGCTGCATCGACTGCGAGGTCGATCCCGTGCTCTACGGACGCCGCCGCGACATGATGGCCGACGTGCTGACGCAGGCCGGATTCGATTTCTATCTGCCCCCCGGAGCGTTCTATTTCTTCCCGAAGGCCCCGATCGCCGACGATGTGGAATTCGTGCGCATCCTACAGGGCGAACGCATCCTCGCGGTCCCCGGCGTGGGATTCGGCATGGCAGGCTACATCCGTCTGGCATTCTGCGTGCCCGAGCGCACCATCACGGATTCTCTTCCGTCGTTCCGGCGCGCCATGGCCGCCGTCCGGAGGTAACCGATGCGTCTGCTCCTCACGGGAAACGAGGCCATCGCGCGGGGCGCGTGGGAAGGCGGCGTGACGGCCGCGTTCGGCTATCCCGGCACGCCCTCCACCGAAATCCTCGAGAACCTCGTCCGCTACGACGGCGTCTACTGCGAGTGGAGCCCCAACGAGAAGGTCGCGCTCGAAGCGGCCGCCGGAGCCTCCATCGGCGGCGCCCGCACCATCGTGACCATGAAGCTCGTCGGGCTGAACGTGGCCTCCGATCCGCTGATGACGCTCTCCTACGTCGGCGTGCGCGGCGGACTCGTGGTCTGCGTGGCCGACGATCCCGGGCAGCACTCCTCCCAGACCGAACAGGACACGCGCCATTATGCGCGCCTGGCGAAGGTGCCGATCCTCGATCCGGCCGACGCCGTCGACGCACGGGCGTTCATGCTGGAGGCGTTCGAACTCTCCGAACATTACGGCTGTCCGGTCATTCTCCGCACGACCACCTGCGTGGGACATTCGCGCGCGCTGGTCGAATGTGGCGAGCCCCGCCCGCGCAACATCACGGAGTTCAAGAAGGAACCGTCGCGGTTCGTCCCGCTCCCGCTCTGGGGCCGCAAACTCCGCGTGAAGGTGGAGGAACGCCTCGACGCGCAATCCGCCGACGCCTCCGCGCACGACTCGCTGAACACCGTCATCCCGGCCGCGGAAACGCCTTCCGGCGGCCGTCCCGCCCTCGGGATCGTCACCTGCGGCATCACGGCGCTCTACTGCCGCGAACTCATGCCGGAGGCCGCCATCCTGAAACTCGGCTGGCCCTGGCCGTTCCCCGACGATCTGATCCGCAGATTCGCCGCGATGGTCGACAAACTCGTCGTGATCGAGGAAGGCGACCCGATCCTGGAGGAACATATCCGTTCGCTCGGGATCGCATGCACCGGCAAGACCGAAGGCCTCGTGCCGCGCTGCGGCGAGCTCACGCCCGACCGCGTCTTCGAGATCCGCGAGATACTCCGCGGCACGGGAAACGCGCTTCCGAAGCCGTTCCCGCAGGCGGACGGTCTCCCGATGCGTCCCCCGGTCTTCTGCGCCGGATGCCCCCACAGGGCGCTTTTCTACGCGCTTACCAAATTCGACGTGATCGTGACCGGCGACATCGGCTGCTACAGTCTCGCAGTCTTCCCCCCGCTCGAACGCACCGACGTGCTGATC
>JAFYBD010000228.1 GCA_017540385.1 Lentisphaeria bacterium | reverse complement strand
CGGCCCGCTGTACCTCGTGTTCCCCGGCATGATCGCGTTCTACTTCGCCTGCAAAGGCCAGCTTGACCTCGACATGAACAGCTCCGCGCTCGCCTACGGCAAACTGGTCACATTCGTGCTCCCGAACTGGCTCGCCGGCTTCTTCGGCGCGGTCCTGATTGGCGCGGTGCTCTCCAGCTTCAACGGCGCTCTGAACTCCTCCTGCACCCTGTTCAGCATCGGCTTCTACAAGGGCCTCATCAATCCGCAGGCGGAAGACAAGAAGGTCGTGCTCTCCGGCCGCGTGTTCGGCTTCGTCATCGCGATCCTCTGCATGTGCGGCGCTCCGCTCCTCGCGAATACCTCCAGCATCTTCGACTACCTGCAGAAGACCAACGGCATCTACAACATTCCGCTGTTCGCCATCATCGTGGTCGGCATGCTGACCAAGTTCGTGCCGAAGATGGCCGCGAACGTCGCCCTCTTCGTGGGCGTCGTGCTCATTGCGTTCCTCACGTTCGGCGATGCCGAGCTGGTGCAGAAAGTCACCGGCGGCATGAACATCTACCACGTCGACACCATCGTCTTCCTGATCCTCGTGGCCATCATGGGCATCTGGTCGTTCGTCGCTCCGCGCAAGGAAGCGTTCGTCCAGGAAGACGTGAAGGCGGTCGACATGACTCCGTGGCGGTTCTCCTGGGTCGCCGGCGGCCTGCTCCTCGTGCTCGTCGGCCTCATCTACGCCAGCTTCGCCGACCTGAGCGCGCTGAAGGACGACAAGACCGAGCCCGTGCCGTATCACTGGAGCCTGATCGCCACCGAGATCGCGCAGAAGGAAATGGTCGCGCTCGAGATCGACGAGACCGAACAGGGCGTCATCATCACCGAGATCACCACGTCCATCGACGAGTTCGACAAGAGCAAGAACAAGCCCGCCGACACAGCCGTCACGCGCAAGATCGTCTACCAGACCATCGGCAAGCACTACGCCAAGGCCAAAGGCTTCACCGACGCCCAGATTGAGACGTTCAACAAGCTCGTCGAGGACGCCGTCTCCCGCAACCTGAAGGAAGCCGACGACCTGGTCAAGGCGCAGCAGCCCGTTGTCGAGAGGTTCTTCCAGGCCGTCCTCGATGGTGTCAAGGATGCTGCCGAACTCGCCAAGAAGGACGCCGAAGCAGCCGCCGACGCGGTCAAGAAGGACGCCGCGGACGCCGAAGCAGCCGCCAGGAAGGACGGCGAAAGCGCCCTCGACTCCATCAACAAGGGCGTCGAAGGCGTCACCACCGGCGTCGGAAGCGCCCTTCAGGGCGCGGTCGACACCGTCAACAAGGGCGTCACCGGCGTCGCCACCGGCGTCACCGACACCCTCGGCGGCAACCGCAACAACTGATCCCGTTCAATACCCCCTCGTTTGCGAGGGGTTCTGCGGGCGCTCGAAGCGCTTCGGGCGTCCGCTCCTTTTGACTTCGAAGCATACCAACTGATTCAGCCAACCAGCAAGAAAGGACCGACGAATCATGTTCTCCCTTAAACGTACTTTCCTCGTCCTCTCCGTCGCCGCGATGGCCGCGGCAGCGGTCCAGCTCACGGCGCAGGACCAGCCGCAGCGTCCCCGTCGTCAGCGTCCCGAAGGAGCCCAGTTCGGCGGCGGCCAGTTCGGCGGCGACCGTCAGGGACAGCGCGGCCAGCGCCGTCAGCGCGGTGACCGTCCGCAGCCCGACGCCGCCCAACCCGCGGCGTCCGCCAACGGCGACGTGAAGCCCACCGGCGAATACAAGCCGGTCGACAACCCGGTCTTCAAGCACAAATACACGGCCGACCCCGCTCCCGTCGTGATCGGCGATACGCTGTGGCTCATCACCAGCCACGACCACACCGCCGAGAACGGCCGCCCGAACCCGAACTACACCATGAAGGACTGGTGCCTCTTCTCCACGAAGGACATGAAGACCTGGACGGAATGGCCCGCCCCGATCCCCGTTTCCGACTTCAAATGGGACACCACCCACACGGCGTACGCCGCGCAGATGATCGAGCGCGACGGAAAGTATTACCTCTACACGAGCACCAACGGCGCGGGCATCGGCGTCGCGGTCGCGGACAAGCCGGAAGGCCCCTACAAGGACGCCATCGGCAAGCAGCTCGTGAAGCCCGAGGACTGCTTCGCCACCCAGCACACCTGGGCGTGCATCGACCCGACCGTCCTGATCGACGACGACGGCCAGGCGTATCTGATCTGGGGCAACGGCCACTGCTACTACGCCAAGCTCAAAAAGAACATGATCGAGCTCGACGGCCCGGTGAAGAGTCTCGACGTGGACTGGAAGCAGTACCGGTTCACCGAGGGGCCGTGGATCCATAAGTACAACGGCAAATACTACCTCACCTACGCCTCCGGCTTCATGCCCGAGCGCATCGCCTACGCCATGGCCGACAGCATCGACGGCCACTTCGAGGCGAAGGGCATCCTCTGCGACGGCAACAAGAACACCAGCACGAACCACCCCGGCATCGCTCAGTTCAACGGCCAGTGGTACTTCTTCTACCACGACGGCACGCTTCCCGGCGGCGGCAGCTACAACCGTTCCGTCTGCATCGACAAGCTCGAGTACAATCCCGACGGAACCATGAAGCAGATCGTGATGACCAAGGAAGGCATCTTCGGCGGTAATTCCGCGGCTTCCGAGGGCGGCACGATGACCAACCCGGTCGACGTCAAGACGACCGGCAATCCGCTCTTCAAGGACGTCTGGACCGCCGACCCGGCCGCGCTCGTGGACGGCGACACGCTGTATCTCTACGCCGGGCACGACGACGCCCACGGACGCGAGATGTTCACGATCAAGGCCTGGCGCGCCTACTCCACCAAGGACCTCGTGAACTGGAAATCCTACGGCGACGTGCTCACCTCCACCGACTTCCCGTACGGCCAGAAGAACACCTGCTGGGCCGCCCAGGTCGTGAAGAAGGGCAACACCTACTACTGGTACGTCACGATCCGCAACGACAAGTACGGTGGGCAGTCCATCAACGTCGCCACCTCCGACAGCCCCGTCGGCCCGTGGAAGACGTATGAAAAGCCCGTGGTCGTCGACAATCTGACCAACGGATTCATGGTCTGGAACGACATCGACCCGACCTGCCTGATCGACGACGACGGCACCGCGTGGCTCTGCTGGGGCAACGGCAACTGCTATCTCGCCAAGCTCAAAGACAATATGCTCGAGCTCGATGGCGAGATCATCGACCTGAAGATGACGAGTTACGAGGAAGGCCCCTGGCTCTACAAGCGCAACGGCCTCTACTACTGCATCTACGCCTCCCGTCCCTACCGTGACGAGGCCAACCACAAGGAGCCTCAGGGCAACGAAGTCATCGCCTACGCCACCGCCGAGAAGATCACCGGCCCGTGGACCTATCGCGGCCAGGTGACCGGTTCCGCCCGGAACAGCTTCACCATCCATCCCGCCGTGGTCGATTTCAAGGGACGCACGTTCCTCTTCTACCACAACGCCGCGCTCAGCATCAACGGCGAGGGCGGCGCGCTCGGACGCCGCGCCGTGTGCGTGGACGAGATGTTCTTCAACGAGGACGGGACCATCAAACCGGTCCGTCAGACCAACGAGGGGATCACGGAACCGGTCAAATGACCGTTTCCCGCGCGTCTGAGACGCAAACGACGGCCGCCGTGCTCATCCGGGCATGGCGGCCTTTTTCCTGCCCTGAAATCGCCCGGAAACGCATTTGCCGCGATTCGACAAAAAAACTGTCCCGGACGATGGATCGTCGTCGCGGGACAGGGGAGTGCGGGAGAGTTTGTTGCGGGTATCTCTGAAAATTCGACCGGATGGATTTTCAGCGAATGGGCAAAAGACCAATGCAGGAAGATTTGAGCGTGGCTACCCGAAGGCAACCACCGAAAATCCTGCCAGTTGGACTTTGTCCAGGCGCGAAAAGCCGCCGAATATCAATTTTTAGAGGTGTCCATGCAGCGCCCCGTCAGCGGCCGGGTATCTTGATCGGTTTCGGCGCGGGCACGGAGTATTGGGAGTAGTCCGGCAGCCTGGGGTCGTGTTTGAAGGCCAGTTCCATGACCTTCGCGCATTTCCCGCAGTGCGTGCAGTGATTCGCGCACGCCCCGGCGATCTTCCCCTCGCTCCATTCTTTCGGGAACGCCTTGTTGTCGAGGATCATCGGGTGGGCGAGGAAAGCGAACGTCGGGTCCAGGAGCAGCAGCAGGTCGCCGTCGTAGCCGCCCGAGGTGTAGGCCTTCAGGATCAGGTCGGGGCGGTCGGCTTCGCGGGTGGAGAGTTTCACGACCGAGACGTACGGCAGGTACCGGTGCAGGTCTTCCGGGCGGATCCAGGAGCCGCGGAGCAGTTCTTCGTACCGTTTCTCCTGCATGATGCCGGTGCAGAGCGTGGAGGGCAGCTTCAATTCCTTCATTTCGTCGTAAATGTGGACGAAATCGTGGGACAGGAGCGTCTCGTGGAACGTCTGCCAGGGGCAGTAGCGCAGGCACGCGCTGTTCGCGAGCATGCAGAGCTTCCTGTCGTTTTTCCGGGCCCATTCGGCGAACGTCTTCAGCGTGGGCAGGTCGCGCTGGACGTCGCGGCAGATGTAGTAGGAGTCGAACGAATCCATCACGTACTCCATCGCCAGCGTGGAATTCAGGCGCATGTTCACGGAGGCTCTGCGGTCGATCCCTGCGGAGTATTTCTTCGCCACGGTGGCGATGTAGGGCGACGTGGTCGTGACGATGTCCGGCATGATGCCGGCTTCCTTCATGAGCGTCAGGTTCGCGTAGAAATCGTTCTGCTGCGCCACGGTGAACGACGTGTCGCCGTAGCAGGTGGCGTTCATCAGCAGGTCCAGCTGCATGCCTTTCGAGCGGCAGAACCGCATGTCGTCGATCAGCGATTTGCGCTGCTTCTCCGGGTCGCCCTTGATCTCGCGGGCGGACAGCAGGCCGGGCCAGGGGAAATAGACTTCGGCCAGATACGGGGCGTATTCCCCCGCGAGATCGCGGAACGTCTTTCCCGCCCGTCTCTCGAAGAAGTAGCCGAACGCGAACTTGCGCTGCAGGGAGGTCCTGCCGGGAGCCGCGGCTTCTGTCCGGGGGCGGCGGGCTGCGTTCAGCGAAACAGGTTTGAGGTTCAGCGTATAGGTCGGTCTGCTCATTTTCCGCCCCTTCCCTGTACGGCACGGATGCCTTTCAGATTTTTCGTCTTCGGCGCGAGATACTGGAGGGGCGCGATGCTGAAGTCCCTGGCCTGGATGTCGGTCGCCACGTCGTTTTTCAGGAGCGTCTTCAAGAGTTCGTTGCACTTGCCGCAGTGCGTGCAGTTTTCGGCGCACTTGCCTGCGATGCCGCTTGTGATCCAGTCGGCGGGGAACGACTTGTTGTCGACCCGGTTCGGACGGAATCCGAATCCGTGGTACGGGTCCATCAGGCGCGTGAGGTTGCCGTCGTAGGAACCGCTCACGTATGCCTCCACGATCTCGTGCGGGAACTTCGCTTCGCGGGTGGAGAGCTTGATGGTCTCGAGCTCGGGTTCGAAGACGTGCACGTCCTCGGGTCGGATCCAGGTGCAGCGGAGGAAATCCGCCAGCGTTTTCTTCTGCGTGAAGATCTGATTGCAGACCAGGTTCAGGTTCTGGTTGTCCATCTCCGGGAACGCGTCCGTGAACTTGTGGGAGAGCAGCGTCTCGTGGAAGACCTGCCACGGGCAGTTCCGCACGCATCCGCTGTTCGCGAGCATGCAGAGCTTTTTGCCGTGATCGTGGCACCACTTCGCCATCAGGCGGAACGTGGGCAGGTCGCGCTGGACGTCGCGGCAGATGTAGTACGAATCGTACATCGGGGCGAGGTATTCGAGCGCCAGGGTGTTCCGCAGGCGCATGTTCACGGATGCGCGCACCTCGATGTCCGGGAAATTGAGCTTGAAGACTTTCGCGATGTAGGGCGACGTGGTCGTTACGATCTCCGGTTTCAGCCCCATGTCGTCTAGCTTCCCGATGATGCTCAGGATCTGCTTGCGCTGTTCGACCGTGAACGCCGTGTCGCCGTAACACGTCGCGTTCGCGAGGATGTCCAGCTTCATGCCGTGTTCGCGGCAGTATTTCAGGTCGGCCGCGATGCGCGCCTCGTCGTCCGGCTTGTTGTAGACCTTTGCCCGGGCGTTGGAGAGTCCCGGCCAGGGGAAATACACCTCGCGAAGCCGCGGCGCGAATTTCTTCGCCAGCTCGGCGAACGACAGCGGGTCGTCCGGCTTTTCCGTCAGGTAGTGTCCGACGGCGAATTTTGTGCGTTTTATGGATTCCGTTTTCATGGTTTCGTGAGCGTAACGGGCAGACCGGACCGGGGATGCGCTCCGTCTGATGATAGGCTGTATTGTTTTCACAATAATGTAGTCGGGCTTGAGTATTTTTCAAGTGTCTTTTCCGGAAAATGGCGAAAAAGGTGCCTCCAGCGCCGTTTTCATGCCGTCCGGCGGAGAAGATTGAGTTTTTTCTGAAGATTTAGAGTTTGCGCGCTTGCAATCCGCTGAATGGCGCGCTATATTTTTTTATTCGCATTGACGTCACATCTCACTGAAAGGATGTTCTTCCATGAAATACACGTTTCTTGCCATTTGCGCCGCCGTCGTTCTGGCTTTCTCCTCCGGCTGTTCCTGGCTCGCCCGCGGCCAGCAGCTCGTCTCGATCACCGTCACGCCCAGCGACGCCTACGTGATCGCAAACGGCGTGGAGTACCATACGCTCTCCCCGATGTTCATTTCGGTCCCGACCCGCGACGCGCTCCTGGTCACCGCCTACAAACCGGGCTACCGCACGGCCTACTACGCCGTCGACAGCGAACTCAGCAGCACCGGCAAGATCGACGCCCTCGGAAGCATCTTCATCCTGCCTGCCGCCGGACTCTTCTCCAACGGCGCTTGGAGGTTCGTCGAGAGCAACATCAGGATCGATCTCCAGCCGCTTCCCGATCCCGAGGAATCCGCCATCGAGCAGGAAGCCACGCAGCGCAAACGTCAGGACGTCGCCCGCGAGCTCAACGATCAGGTCATAAACCGCGGCAGCGTCCCCGTCACCGATGCGGCGGCCAAGACCTCCGATCTCCGCGTGGTCAACAGCCAGGGCGTTTCCGTCACCTCGCAGGAACCCCTTGACAAGCCCGCTCCCGTGAATCCGGACGAGGTCTCCATCAAGTGACCCCTCCGGGGCGCATGCGGCGTCCCCGTCCGCGTTCCCCGGCGGACCCGACTGTTTCCCGGGGACGGTTTCCTTTTCCGCCTCATCCGCTCCGTTCTCCGCCTTGATTTCAGCCCCGGCGGAGCCCGCGACAGACTGTTGTTTTTGTGCTGAACCTTACGGAGGCTTCCGATGCTCACGATACAGGAAATCCGCGCTCTGGCCGAACGGAAGATTCTGATCCTCGACGGTGCGATGGGAACGATGCTCCAGGCGGGGCATCCCACCGCGGCCGACTTCAACGGCGGGGAATTCGCCTCCCATCCGGTCTCGCTCGTCGGCGACAACGACGTGCTGAACCTGACCCGGCCCGACCTGGTGAAATCCGTTCACCGCGCCTATCTCGAAGCCGGGGCCGACATCATCGAGACCAATACGTTCAACTCCAACCGTTTCTCCCAGCTCGACTACGGTCTGGAGGAACGCGTCTACGACCTGGCCTATGCCGGGACCCGCAACGCCCGCGAAGTCGCCGACGAATTCACCGCCCGCGACCCCTCCCGGCCGCGCCTGGTCGCCGGAAGCGTCGGCCCCACCGGCCGCACCGCGGGCATGTCGTCCGACGTGGAGGACCCTGCGGCGCGCAACGTCACGTTCGACGAGCTCGCCGATACCTACCGGACCGCCATGGAAGCCATGCTCGACGCCGGAGCCGACCTGCTCCTCGTCGAGACCGTGTTCGATACGCTGAACTGCAAGGCCGCGCTCTTCGCAGCCGAGGACGCCATGGCGTCCCGGGGCCGCGAGGTCCCGGTCATGGTCTCCGCCACCCTCAGCGACGCCAGCGGCCGCCTGCTCTCCGGCCAGTGCGCCGAGGCCTTCCTGATCTCCGTTTCCCACGCGCGCTGTCTTTTCTCCGTCGGCTTCAACTGCGCCCTCGGGGCCGAGGAACTCCGCCCCCACATCGAGGAGATGTCCGCCAAATCGCCGTTCCTCGTGAGCGCACACCCGAACGCCGGCCTGCCGGACGTCGAGGGCAAGTACACGCAGACCCCGGAGCAGATGGCCTCCGTGATACGTTCCCTCGCCGACGCGGGGCATCTGAACATCGCGGGCGGCTGCTGCGGCACCACGCCCGCCCACATCGCCGCCATCGCGAAGATCCTGGACGGCGTGAAGCCGCGCATGCCCTCGCGCCCGCCCCGGCTCCTGCGTCTTTCCGGCCTCAACGCCTTCACCGCGTCCCGCGACAAAAACTTCATCAACGTCGGCGAACGCACCAACGTCGCCGGTTCCCGCAAGTTCCTGAACATCGTGAAGGCCGACGACATGCCCGGCGCCATGGCAATCGCGCGCCATCAGATCGAGAACGGCGCGGCTATCATCGACGTGAACATGGACGACGCGCTCCTCGACGCCCCAGCAGCCATGAAGCGGTTCCTGCTCTATGCCGCGGGCGAACCCGACGTGGCCTCCGTGCCCTTCATGATCGACTCCTCGAACTGGGAGGTGGTCCGCACCGCACTCCGCTGCGTCCCGGGGCGTTCCATCGTGAACTCGATCTCCCTCAAGGAGGGCGAAGAGCCGTTCCTCGCGAAGGCGCGCGAAATCCGCCGCCTCGGGGCAGCCGTGCTCGTGATGGCGTTCGACGAGAAGGGCCAGGCCGACCGGTTCGAACGCCGCATCGAGACGCTTTCGCGATCCGTGAAGCTCCTCACGGAGCAGGCCGGGTTCGCCGAAGAGGACATCGTGCTGGACCCGAACGTCTTCGCGGTCGCCACCGGGATCGCCGGGCACGACGACTACGCGGCCGACTTCATCCGGTCCGTGGGCGAACTCCACAGGCTCTTCCCGCTCTGCGGCATCAGCGGCGGCATCAGCAACGTCTCGTTCTCGTTCCGCGGCAACGACGCCGTGCGCGGCGCGATCCACACCGTCTTCCTGAAACACGCCATCGACGCCGGCCTCACCATGGGCATCGTGAACGCCGCCCAGCTCGGCAATTACGACGCGATCCCGCCCGAACTCCGCGACGCGGTCGAGGCCGTCGTACTCAATACTTCGCCCGGGGCGGGGGAACGTCTCCTCGAGCTCGCGGCCGCAATGAAAAACGCCGCCGGGGCTTCCCAGGGGGGCGGAACCGAAACCGCCCCCGAATGGCGCACGCTGCCCCTCGCGGAACGCATCGCGGCCTCGCTGGTCCGGGGCGACGATTCGTTCGTCGATTCCGACATGGCGGAGGCGCTCGCCGCGTATCCCGACCCCATGGCGATCGTCGAGGGCCCGCTCATGGACGGCATGCGGAAGACCGGCGAGCTCTTCGGCGCAGGCAAGATGTTCCTCCCGCAGGTCGTGAAGACCGCCCGCGTGATGAAACGCGCCGTGGCCATCCTGATGCCGGTCATCGAGGCCTCGCGCGCGTCCTCGGATTCCGCTTCGCACGGCCCGGTCGGCGTCTTCGCCACCGTGAAGGGCGACGTGCACGACATCGGCAAGAACATCGTGTCGGTCGTGCTCCAGTGCAACAACTGCACCATTCACGACCTCGGCGTGATGGTCCCCGCCAACGAAATCGCAGACGCGGCCGAACGCGAACACGCCGATTTCGTCGGCCTCTCCGGCCTCATTACCCCCTCGCTCGACGAAATGGCCCGCACGGTCGCCGAATTCGAACGACGCGGCCTGAAGACTCCGATCCTGGTCGGCGGCGCGGCCACCTCGGCCCTGCACACGGCCCTGAAGCTCCAGCCGCTCTATTCCGGCCCGGTCATCCACACCACGGACGCCTCCGACTCCGCGGTCGTCGTGAACACGCTCATGAACCCGGACAGGCGCGAAGCCTATCTGGCCTCGGTCCGCGAACGTTACGCGGAGCTCGCC
Source organism: Lentisphaeria bacterium (assembly GCA_017540385.1). GTDB lineage: Bacteria > Verrucomicrobiota > Lentisphaeria > Victivallales > UBA1829 > UBA1732. The sequence goes on along the minus strand of JAFYBD010000228.1, from coordinate 4,723 downwards.
GGGAAGGCGGGAAAACGCGCCGTCCCCGAGCTCATCCCCTACGCGGAAGCCTGTGCGAAAGCCTCCCGTGAAAAGCCGTTCTGCCCCGTCCCGCGGTATAAGCTGGAAGAAGATCCTGATGCTCCCGAGGTCGAGAGCGGGCATGATTTCAACGTATCCGATCTTTCCGGCGAGCTCGACTGGGACGCGTTCGCACGCGCATGGAAAACGCCGGTTTCCGCCTCGTCCGACCTCGTTTCCGACGCGAAAAAGCGCCTCGCCGAAGCCAAGTTCTCCATCCAGTCCCGGGAAGGCATTTTCCCTGTGAAACGCCTCGAAGGCGACTCGTTCAAAGTGTTCACCAGCCATCACCGGTCGTTGCGCGAAGACGGCGTCGGCGACTCCGCGGTCATCACGTTCCCGCGCGCCCAGACCGGCGACTGCCGTTCCCTCGCGGACTTCATCGGCGACTGGCTCGGCATGTTCGTGGTGTCCGTGAGAGTCCCGGAGACGCCCGGCGACGACTACGTTTCCCTGCTCGACCGCACGCTCGCGAATTTCCTGGCGGATGCCGCCGCGTCGAAGCTTTTCGAATGGATTTCCACCTGTGACTGGGGCTGGCGGAAAGAGTCCGATCCGCCGTCCGGCATCGCGCCCGCGCCCGGCTATCCTGTCCTGCCCGACCACAGCCTCAAACGCGAGATATTCCATCTGCTCGACCTGTTCGACATTCAGGACGAATTCGTGGAACTCACCGAGAATTTCATGATGTCGCCTGCGTCCTCGACCTGCGCGTTCGTGATCCCAGATCCGAGAGCGGATTACCGTGCGCTCGGTCCCGTCGGCGACGATCAGATCGCCGCGCTCGCCGAAGCCCGCGGATTCTCCGTCGAGCGCATGAAAGAACTTCTCGCCCGGCCGGATTTCCCCGTCAAAACGACTTGAAAAATCCGGAACCGGCGGCATATTATTTATCTGAAACCAACGCGAACCCACTTCAAATCAGACGGAACCATCCATGCCACAGACCATCCAGCAGGCACTTCACGACCGGATCGTGATCTTCGACGGCGCCATGGGCACCGAAATATACCGCAGGAACTTCTTCGTCAACATCTCGTTCGAGAACCTCTGCCTCGCGCGCCCCGACGTGATCCGCTCGATCCATCAGGCCTACCTCGACGCCGGAGCCGAGGTCCTGACCGCCAATTCCTACGGCGCGAACCGAGCCCGTCTCATGAAGTTTGGGCTCGCCGAACAGGTCGCCGCCATCAACGAAGCCGCCGTGAAACTCGCGCGCGAAGTCGCCGGTGACGATGCGCTGGTCGCTGCGTCCGTCGGCCCGGTCGGCGACGTCCCGGCGTTCATGGACCCGCTCGAGGTCCTCTCCGAACACGTCTCGATCCTCGCCGGGGCGAAGCCCGATCTCCTGATTTTCGAGACCATGCCGAGCCTGGCCGACCTCGAGCTCGCGCTTCAGGCGGTTCAGAAGGCAAACGGCGTGCCGTTCATCCTCAGTTTCGCCATGGACGAGAATGCGATGACGGGCAAGGGCGAACCCGCCTCCGCCGTGCTGGAGAAGATCGCGGCCTCGCCGCTCCAGCCCGTCGCGATCGGCCTCAACTGCTGCAGCGGCCCCGGCGCGATGCTCCACGCACTCGAAACCCTGCTCCCGCTCGTCGACGGCAGATGGCCGGTCGTCGCCCAGCCGAACGCCGGCAGTCCCCGCAGCGTCGACAACCGCATGCTCTACATGTGCAGCCCGGAATACTTCACCACCTACGCGATGCGTTATGCCCAGCTCGGCGTGCGCGGCGTGGGCGGCTGTTGCGGCACCTCGCCCGACCATATCGCCGACATGGCGCGCAGCGTGAGCCCGATGGCGCGTCACGCCCGCGTGGAGCATATCTCCGAGCCCGCTCCGAGCGTGCCCCTGCAGGAACCCGTCCCGACGGCCGAAAAAAGCTCGTTCGCGGCCAAGCTCGCTTCCGGCGGCTGGGTGAACGCGGTCGAGATCGTGCCGCCGCAGGGCTACATGCTCGACGCGACGATCGCGAAGGCGAAACTCTGCGCCGAGGCCGGATTCGACGTCATCAACATCCCCGACGGTCCCCGCGCCAGCTCGCGCGTCTCCACCATCGTGACCGCCATCAAGATCCAGCAGGAAGTCGGCATCGAGACCGTCCTCCACTGCTGCTGCCGCGACAAAAACGTCATCGGCATCCAGGCCGACCTGCTCGGCTGTGCGGCCATGGGCGTCCATAACATCCTCTTCATCACCGGCGACCCGCCGAAACTCGGCGACTACCCGTTCGCGTCCGGCGTCTTCGACCTCGATTCCATCGCCGCAGTGAAGGTGCAGGCCGCGTTGAACCGGGGCGTCGATTTCGGCGGCAAATCCATCGGCGAACGCACGGCTGCCTTCTGCCTCGTCGGGGCCGACCCGAACGCCATCGACATGGCGCGCGAACTCCGCCGGACCCGCGAGAAGATCGAAGCCGGAGCCGAGGCAGTCGTGACGCAGCCGGTGTTCGACGCCGACGCGCTGCTCCGGTTCATCGAGGCCGTCCCCGAGCTCGCCGACGGCTCCATCCCGGTCATCGCCGGCATCTGGCCGCTCGCGAGCCTCCGCAACGCCGAGTTCATGAAGAACGAGGTCCCCGGCGTGGTCGTGCCCGACTCCGTGATGAAACGCATGGCGCGTCCCGAGACCCGCGAGGAACAGCGCCTCGAGGGCATCGCCATCGCCCGCGAGGCCGTCGAAGCCGTCCGGTCCGCCATCCGCGGCATCCACGTGAGCGCGCCGTTCGGCAACGTCGCCACGGCCATCGCCGTGATGAAGCCGTAAGAGACGCCCGGCGCGGAGGAGGCAGCCATGATCCGTTTGTTCCGGCTTCTCGCGTGCGTCCTTGCGTGCTTCTGCATCCTCGTCTCCTGCTCCGAATCCGCCACATCCGGCGGGGTCGTCTCGCTTTCGCCCGCCCTCACCGAACTCATCTGTCACCTCGGGTGCGGCGACCGTCTGGTCGCCCGCAGCACCGCCTGCGACTGGCCCGAGAGCGTGAAATCGCTCCCGACGGCCGGGGATTTCGCCGAGCCCGAGCTCGAACGCATCCTCGCCATGAAGCCCGCCCTGGTCGTCTCGAACGAATTCGTGAACCCGAAGGACGCCGACGCGCTGCGTCAGGCCGGGATCGAGGTCGAGCTCCGTCCCTGCGACGGATTCGCCGACTACCGCGCCTGGGTCGCCCGGATGGGCGAACTCCTGGACTGCCCGGAGGCCGCGCAGGCCGAACTCGACCGGACCGACCGCAGGATCGCCGAATTCGAAGCCGAGCTCGAGCAGAGCGGACGCAAGCCGCTCCGCGCGCTGTACGTGATCTGGGACAGCCCCCTGATCGCGGCCGGGGCGGGTTCCCTGCCGGACGCGGTGGGGCGTCTCGCCGGGCTTGAAAACATTATTTCCGGGCAGAAGGGCTATCCGTCCGTCTCGCTCGAATTCGTGCTGAGCGAACAGCCCGATGTGATCGTGTGGTTCGCGCACGGCAAGGACTGGAAATCGAATCCGTCGTGGCACGGCATCCGCGCCGTGAGCACGGACCATGTGCTGGACCCGCGCGACGACTCCGCGCTGCTTCGCGCCGGGCCGCGCATTTTCGACGGCATCGCGGATTTGAAGGCCGATCTGAACCGGATGTTCGCGGCGGAGGAGTCCGCGCCATGAGACACGCCCGAATCGCCCTGATCTACCTGACCGCGGCCATCGCGGCGTTCGTCTGCGGCGTGCTCTTCGGGGCGGTCGGGATCCCCTTTTCCGAATTCATGCAGGACGGCGCGCTGAATCCGATCGTGGAGCTCCGTCTCGTGCGGACGGCTTCCGCGGCGGTCGCCGGAGCGTCGCTCGCGGTTTCCGGCCTTGTGTTTCAGGCGGTCCTGCGGAACGCCCTGGCGGAACCCTTCCTGCTCGGCGTCTCTGGCGGCGCGGGGCTGGGCGCGGCGGGAGCCATCCTGCTCGGGTTCAGCGCGTGGGGCTTCATGTCCGTCCCGCTCTTCGCCCTCATCGGAGCGGTCACGGCGAACCTGCTCGTGTTCGTCTCCGTCCGCAGGCGCACGGCGGAGGAACTCCTTCTCGGCGGCGTGATGATCGGCACGCTGGCCTCCAGCCTGCTCATGGTGCTCATCACGTTTTCACATTCGCACGACATGGCGGGGGTGATCTGGTGGATGCTCGGGAGCGTGCAGAACGTCGATCCCGCGCGTCAGCTCGCGCCCGCGGCGGCCGTGCTCGCGGCCGTGCTGGTCTTCCTGCTCTTCCGAGCCGGGGACGTCGATCTGCTCACGTTCGGCCCCGAATACGCCTGGAACCACGGCGTGAACGCCCGCGTGATGACGGTCCTGCTGCTCGCGCTGGCGTCGCTTCTGGCCGCCGTGACGGTCTCGATGGCCGGCATCATCGGCTTCTGCGGACTCGTCGTGCCGCACATCGTCCGCCGTCTGCACGGCGGTTCCCACCGCCGCATCCTGATCCCGTGCGCGCTGGCGGGAGCGGCGTTTCTGATGCTCGCCGACGTGCTCGGGCGCGTGGTTTCGCCGGTCCGCGAACTCCCCGTCGGCATGGTCACCGCGGCGGTCGGCTGCCCGGTCTTTCTCTGGCTCCTGAACCGGGGGAGGGCGGGCTCATGAAGCTGACCGCGGATAACCTCGTTTACACCCATCCCGGCGCGTCCGCCCCGGTCCTGAACGG
>JAFYBD010000227.1 GCA_017540385.1 Lentisphaeria bacterium | reverse complement strand
GTAGGACGCGCTCGGGTCATACCCCGCCCGGGCCATCAGGATCAGCCCGATGGCGTCAGCTTCGGATTCGTTGCTGCGGCTGTACGGCAGCATCACGCCGAGTTCGGTGCCGGTGCCGTAGACCGCGTCGATGAGCTCGTTGTCGAAGATGGAGGACACGAGGACTGCCCCGACGGACTGCAGGATGGAACGCGTCATTTTCTCGCCTCCGTGACGTGCGATGGCGTGCCCGATCTCGTGCGCGACCACGAACGCCAGTTCCGCCTCGTTGTTCATGTCGTCCATGATGCCGCTGTAGACCGCCACCTTGCCGCCCGGCAGACAGAACGCGTTCTTGATCTCGGAATCCAGCACGGTGAACTCCCATGCGAAATCGTCCTGCCCGGCCACGGATTTGATCGCGTTGCCGCAGCGGTCGAGCGCCTGGGTGTACTCTCTGTTCTTGCTCACCGGATATTCCTTCTTGTACTCCTCGTAAGCGTCCACGCCGAGCTCGTTCTCGTACGACTCGGTCGTCAGCAGGAACTGCGACCGTCCCGAGATCGGCACGCTCCGGCAGCTGCAGAGCCAGCAGGCGGAAAACGCGATGACAAAGGTCAGAAAGACCCGGACGGCCCGGGATTGCAGAGGATGATTCGTTTTCATGGACGGGGAGCTCCTGTTCAGGCGTGACGATGGTATTTCAGATAAAGGGAAGAGCGTTCTTCGGCCGTGCCCGGACTCCGGTTTTCCGGCGGGAACGGCTTATGCAGTAAATATACTGCGTTTATCCCGTCATTTCAAGGGCGCCTCTCAAAAAAACGTTTCGCCGGAAAAGTCGCGCGCACCGCCCCCGCGGACGTATTTTCCTCTTGACAAATGCCCGCGAGAAGCTATAGTAAAGAAAAGAAAGCAAACACGCATCAACCGGATTCGCGCACCCCATCTCCAGCCAGCGGAAAGCGAGGCATCATGGCCAGTTATACCAGCAGAAACGTCAATGGCGACGTCGTCCTCTTCAACCCCGTCCCCGAGGCCGAATACATGTACGGCTGCGTGCCGACAGCGGTCGGCATGCTCCTCGGGTATTACGACCTCTACGGATACCGGGGGACCGCGCTGACGAACGTCATCAGCGGGACCGTCGCGCTCAAATCGCGCGGAACGGACGGCAACAAGTACAACATGAACGAATTCGACACCGCCCTCGGGCGCGCCATCGCCTCGAAGGAGTACGTGTACCGGTTCTATTCCCACGACGACATCGACACGCTCACCGCCAACAATCCGGCGTACAACTACACCCCGACTACACCGCAGGAGGAACTGCCCTACTCGTTCGCGGCAGACGGCGTCTCCATGAACACGAGCGTCTGGAACTGCCTGGCGGACTACCTCGGGACCGGCCAGTATTGGCGCGGCAACGGCAATCTCTCGACCACGAACAGCTATTGCACGCTGGAGGATCTTCTCGGATATACGTTCGTCGTCTCCATCGACGACGGCACGACGCACAAGACCATCGACTACCAGAACACCGCCATGCTCTACGGCCTCGACCTGTACGTGAAGGCCAAGGGCTATTCGCTCGACTACGAGATCACCGGCGCATACGTCGTGGACGTCGCCGGGGGCTCCTTCACGTTCGAGGACTACATGGCGGAGATCGACGCAGGCCGCCCCGTGATCGTCTCCATCGAGGAGCACGCCATGGTCGGATACGGATACAACGCCGACACGCGCGAGATCATCTTCGACGACTGCTACAACCACGACCGGAAAATGCCCTGGGACGGCACGTATCATTACTCCAACGCCGACCGGGCGCTCCAGTCCATCACCGTGATCGGGTTCAACGTGAACGGCGACATGGACCTCGCGGTCGTCCCGATCTCCGGCAGCACGCAGAGCCTGGTCGTGTCCGACAAACAGAACGCCACGAAGTCCGCCGACCACGCCATGCAGGGGGCGACCGTGTACGCGAGCTTCGCCATCCGGAACAAGGGCTCGAAGGAGAGCAGGGACTTTGCCGCTGGCATCTACGTCGACGACGTGCTCGTGAGCTCGAGCTCAGTCTATTCCATCCCGTCGAACTCCTCGCGCAGGATCGCGAACATCCCCATCGCGGGACTCTCCGTGGGGATGCACAACGTCCGCGTGAAGGCCGATTATAAAAACGCGATCCAGGAGCTCTCCGGGAAGAACAACGAGGCGGAGATGAAGGTCCTCGTCCTGAAGTCCGGCACGAACATCGTCTCCTACACGAAAACCGTCACCGGCGGCAAGACCTCCCGCGACGATTACGTCTCCGGCGGCGCCAGGCTCAACGTCTCCAGCGCCGTCGCCTTCGACACCGTCCTGCACGGCACCGTCACCAGCAGTTCTTCCAACGGCTCCGTGCAGTATTACGGCGCTTCGGCCTACATCGGCGACGGCGGCTTTCTCTCCGGCGCGAAGGTCTACGAATACGGCCAGGTCTACGTCCAGTTCGGCGGGATGGCCATCGACACGCTCCTGGATGAAAACAGCCGTCTCACGGTCTCGTCGGGCGGCTCGGCGTCGGGCGTCGAAGTCCACTCGAGGGCCCAGCTCCAGGTCCGGAGCGGAGGCAAGCTCACCGGCGAAGTCGGCTTCGCTTCCGGCGCGTCCGCATCGATGGACTCCGGCGCGATCCTCGATTTCGACATTTCCAAGCTCGCGCCCCGCGCGGGAGCCCGCGTGAACGACCTCTCGGCCGTCACGGGCGCCCCGGTCTACACGCTCACTGTATCCGGGACGCAGAAGAACGGCAAATACACGCTCGCGAAGGGCGCGTCGGGGTTCTTCGATACGGTCAAGTTCAAAAACGTCTCGGACATCTACGCATACGGCGTGCTCACGCTCGGCCAGACCACGAACATCGGCGGCGTGGATTACAAGCTCGAACTCGCAAACGACGTCCTCTCGGTCACGGTCGGTTCGGCCGTCCAGGAGACTCTCGCGCGGGGCGACCGCGACGGCAACGGCGTCAGCGACGTGATGTTCGTCTGGACCGGGAACAACTATGCCCACGGCTACTGGATGAACGGTTCCTCCGAATGGTGGAGCGCGAACGCCTCGGGCGTGTCCGCCGACTGGGACAACCTCGGCAGCTACGACATGTCCGGCGACGGACGCGCGGACGCGGTGATGTTCGGCAACGCGGTCGTGAACGGTGCGAAGGGCGCGTACATCGGGTACTATCAGGACGGCTGCGACAACGCGGATGGCTGGGTCAACATCGGCTTCCTCGACAATTCGTCCAACACCGCCTGGCAGAACTGCGTCGGCAACCTCACTGGCGGCGCGGCGAATTCGATCGTCTGGTTCGCCCCCGAACGCTGCGCGCTCGGCGCGTGGACGGACGGCACCGACAACTGGGTCGGCATGAGCGGGAATTTCAACAAGGACTGGACCCTGGTCGGCTGCGGCGACTTCGACGGCGACGGCAGGGACTCCGTGCTCATGAGCTTCGGAGACGGGCAGATATTCTATTCCGCCGACCTGAACGGCGTGACCGCCCAGATGGGCAGTCTGAACTGGTCCGGGTGGAAAGTCAGCGCGATCGGCGATTTCGCGGGCGACGGCAAGGACGACGTCGTGCTGTTCCATAAGGCCAGCGGGTCGATGGTCATGCTCAGGAACGGCAATGCGGACGATTATGCGTCCATCGGCCAGCTCGATCCGAAGGACTGGTTCGTGGCCGGGTGCGGGGATTACAACGGCGACGGCGCGGACGATCTGCTGGTGCGTCAGTATTCGACCGGCATGCTCGGCTACTACTCCAACGGCGACCAGTCTCAGTGGAACGTCCTCGGCTACGGCGTGGATATGAGCTGGACGGTCATCGCCTGAGGCAGGCGGCGGCCCATACTGCGGTCGCGGGAACACATGCTTTCGTGCAACCAAGCACTGCTCGGCACACTCTGTGTGTGCTCAAGCGAAGCTGAGAGCACTGCTCGGCACACTCTGTGTGTGCTCAAGCGAAGCTGAGAGCACAGCTCGGCACACTCTGTGTGTGCTCAAGCGAAGCTGAGAGCACTGTTCGGCACACTCTGTGTGTTAAAAGTCTTCCGAACGGAAGAAGCCTTTCTGCTTCATCTTCCTGCGGAGATCGTCGAGGACGGATTCGAACGCCGCGCGCTGGGCGGATTCGTCCATGCGCGGGATCAGGTCGTCGGCCTGCTGGATCCGGCTGGCGAGCTCGTCGGGGAGGTCCTGCAGGAACCGCGACGGCTTGTGCAGCTCGAAATCGCCGTACTTGTAGCGTTTGCGCGCGAGGGTCAGGATGAGCTGTTCACGGGCGCGCGTAATGGCCACATAGAACAGACGGCGTTCCTCCTCGACACCGCGCGAGGACTCTTCGACGGCGCGTTCGTGCGGGAAGAGCCCCTCCTCCATGCCGATCACGAAAACGATGGGGAACTCGAGCCCCTTGGCCGCGTGAACGGTGGAGAAGACCGGGGCATTGCGTTCGTCGTCCGGGTCCTCCTCGGTCCGGTCGGAATCGTCCATGAGGGAAAATTTCTCCAGCCAGTCGGCGAGGGTCATGGGTTCGCTCCCGGGCGGGGCGTTGTGCTCGAAATACGAGATGGAGTTGATGAATTCGAAGACGTTCTCGCGACGCGACTCGGCCTCCTTGGTGTCGCGGTAAATCTTCAGGAAGCCGTTCAGGTAGCCGACGTCCTCGAGGTAATCTGCGACCTTGTCGGCGAGGCCGCCGGGCGTGGCGAAACTCTCCCGCGCCTTGCGGATGGTCTGCGCGAGGGTCGACGCGGAGTTCGCGGCGGATTTCGTGACGGAGGATGCGAACTCGTCCTCCGTGAGGAGTTCCTGCATCGGCGCGGACGCGGCCTTGCGGAGCGTGCGGAGGCGCATGATGGCCTTGTCGCCGATCCCGCGCGGGGGCACGCCGATCACGCGCAGCAGGCTCTGGTCGTCGCGCTTGTTCACCACGAGCTTCAGGTACGCCACGGCGTCCTTCACTTCCTTGCGCTGGAAGAACTCCTGGCCGCCTATGATGCGCGGCCGGATGCCGTGCGCCCGGAACGTCTGCTCCAGCACGCGCGACAGGTAGTTCGAGCGGTACAGCACGGCGAAATCGCGGTACGTGCAGTCGGGATTCGCGGAGATGATGTGTTCCATCATGTTCACCACGAAATCGGCCTCGGCGTCGCCGTCGTCGAGCAGCGCGAGCTTCAGCTCCTCGCCGTCGCCCTTGTTCGACCACAGGCTCTTGTCGAACCGCGCGCCGTTGCGCGCGATCACGCTGTTCGCCGCGCGGAGGATATTGTTCGTGGAACGGTAGTTCTGCTCGAGCTTGATCTCCTTCGCGCCTGGGAAATAGGTCGGGAAGTTCAGGATGTTGCCGACGTCGGCCCCGCGCCATGCGTAAATGCTCTGGTCGTCGTCGCCGACCACGCAGATGTTCTGCCGGTACTGCGTGAGATACTGCAGCAGCTTCAGCTGGGCGGCGTTGGTGTCCTGATACTCGTCGACGAGCAGGTAGCGGTAGCGGTCCTGATAACGCGCCAGGCACTCGGGATGCTCGCGGAATATCTTCAGCGTCAGCAGGAGCAGGTCGTCGAAATCCAGCGCGTTCTGGAGCTCCAGAATCAGCTGGTAGCGTTCGTAGATGGCCAGGAATGCGTCCCCCTGCCCCGCTTTCACGTCGGCGGGAAAGAGCATCTGGTTCTTGCATCGTCCGATGAACGCCGCGGCTTCCTTCGCCGGTATCTCGTCCTTGCCGAATCCGAGCTCGGCGGAAGCCTGTTTGATGATGCCGGTCTGGTCGCTCTCGTCGAGGATGCTGTAGTTCGAATTGTAGTTGCCGGCGTAGCCCACGTCGCGCCGCAGGATCCGGGCGCAGAAAGAGTGGAACGTCCCGAGCGTGACCTTTTCGGCGGCCGACCCGGGCACCATGGCGGCGACGCGTTCGCGCATCTCGGCCGCGGCCTTGTTCGTGAACGTCATCCCGGCGATCTGGTCCGGGGGGACGCCCTGCTCGATCATATAGGCGATGCGCGACGTGATGAAGCGGGTTTTGCCGGTGCCGGCGCCGGCAAGAACGAGGAGCGGTCCCTCGATGTGAAGGACCGCTTCCTTCTGTTCCGGGTTGAGCCCGGACAGACAGTCGCGCAGGACGGCCACGGGAACGCCTCTTACGCGTCCTTTGCGGCGAGCTGGAACGTGAGACCGTCCCAGACCGCGGAGGCCGCCGTGACGGCGTTCTCGAAGTCCGCGAATCTGCCGCCGCCGATCACGTAGGAGCAGATGGCGTCCGCGTCGGCCGCGTCGAACTTGTCGTCGACGTTGTCGCCGCACGGATGGTCGAGCGTGTACGTGGAGACGAACCGGAGTTCGCCGGGGACGCAGGGATATTCGCGCACCAGGATGGCGTCGCAGCGGATGATGCCGAGCATGAGCTTGCCGTTCTTCGCGTCGACCGCTGCGGCCACGCGCGGGGTGTTCAGCTGGTCCTTCTCGTAATCCATCGCGAGCAGGCAGGAGGCGAAGGCGTCGCGCAGGGGCACGCCCATGGCGATCTTCTCGATGATCGGATCGGTCTGGGAACCGTTCGTGGCGAGGGCGACCGCGCCGGACAGGCGGATGCAGTTGTAGGCGATATAGGGATTCTTGGAGAGGTCGCTCTCGAACCCGGCACGGGGGAGGATGGCGACTTTGCCGTTGATGAGTTTGGCGCTGCGGTTCGGGAACGAACGGGAGGAGACGCGGTAGGCGGCGCAGGGCTTGCCCTCTTTGGTCATGCCGGCGCAGACGATTCTGCCGAGATACATGGGACGGTTCCTTTCAGTCGGGATATGGTTGAAAATGAGGTTGGAGTCGTTCGGACGGGCTCAGTTCTGGCGGGGTTTGAGCTGGGGGAAGAGCACGATGTCGCGGATGGACTCGGTGCCGGTGAGGAGCATCACGAGCCGGTCCACGCCGATGCCCATGCCGCCTGCGGGAGGCATGCCGTATTCGAGGGCGGTCAGGAAGTCCTCGTCGACGGCCTGCGCGGGGTCCTTGCCGGACAGCGTGACCTGTTCCATGAAGCGCTTGCGCTGGTCGATGGGGTCGTTGAGCTCGGAGTAGCCGGGGGAGATCTCCTGGCCGTTGATCTCGAGTTCGTAGACGTCCACGCTCGTGGGGTCGTCGGCGCACTTCTTCGCCAGCGGGACGAGTTCGGCGGGGAGCCGTGTCACGAACGTCGGCTGGATCAGGGTGTGCTCGATGAGCTTCTCGTAAATCTCGTGCGTGATCTCGAGGTCGGTCCAGTCGGGCATGACCTGCGCGCCGAGTTCCTTCGCCAGACGGTATTTCTCCTCGCGCGGGAGCTCGAACCAGTCCTGACGGCCCGTGCGCTCGCGGATGAGGTCGCGGTACGGGGCGCGCCGCCAGGGGCGTTCGAGGTCGATGACCTTGTCTCCGGGGAGCTGGATCTTCAGCGTGCCGAAGACCTTCTGCGCGATGGTGGTGACCATGCTCTCGATGAGCTCCATCATGGTCTCGCAGTTGCCGTACGCCTGATAGATCTCGATCATCGTGAACTCGGGATTGTGGCGGCGGTCGATGCCTTCGTTGCGGAAGTTGCGGTTCAGTTCGTACACCTTCTCAAAACCGCCCACGAGCAGGCGTTTCAGGTACAGTTCCGGCGCGATGCGCATGTACATGTCGCAGTCCAGCGCGTTGTAGTGCGTCTTGAACGGCGTGGCAGCCGCACCGCCGGGGATGTACTGGAGCATCGGAGTCTCGACCTCGAGGAACCCGCGCGCCTCGAGGAAACTGCGGATTTCGCGGATGATCCGAATACGCTTGAAGAAGAGCGCGCGGCTCTCGTCGTTCATGATGAGGTCCAGGTAACGCTGACGGTAGCGCTGCTCCATGTCCGTGAGGCCGTGGAATTTCTCCGGCAGCGGACGCAGGGACTTCGAAAGCATCGTGTAGGACTGCATTTTCAGCGTGATCTCGCCGGTCTTCGTCACGAACATGTGACCGGTGGCGGCGATCAGGTCGCCCGGATCGAGCTTCTTGAAGCGGGCGTATTCCTCCTCGCCGAGCATGTCGCGCTGGGCGTAAAGCTGCAGGCTGCCGTGCTGGTCCTTGATGTGCAGGAACGTCGCCTTG
>JAFYBD010000226.1 GCA_017540385.1 Lentisphaeria bacterium | reverse complement strand
CTCGAGATCAGACTCTGCGCCGAGCGGATCGCCGCCAATGAACGCAAGGAACAGGAGGCGGTCGCAAGGCTCGCCGAATGGACCATGCTCTTCGGCGACGCCGACGCCGCAGCCGTGATCGCCGCGAAGCTCCGTATCCGCAAGGTCAACCGCGAATACGAGAACATCGCCGGCGTGAACGTCCCGGTCTACCACTCGACGGACTTCGAGCTGGAACCCTACGACCTCTTCTCCGCCGATCCCTGGATCGACGACGGGATCGAGGCCGTCAAGGCCATCGTCGAACTCCGCATCGAACGCGACATCATCCGCGAGCAGAACCGTCTGATCGTTCAGGAGCTCCGCGTCACCACGCAGCGCGTCAATCTCTTCGAAAAGGTCAAGATCCCCGAGGCGAAGGAAAACATCCGCCTCATCCAGATCTCGATCTCCGACAACGACATCGCCGCGGTCGCCCGTTCCAAGATCGCAAAGAAAAAACTCCAGGAGCCCGCAGCATGATCGTACCGATGAAACTTGTTACGCTGCTCTGCCTGGAGCAGGACCGTGCCGCCGCAGTCGACGCGCTCGCCGGTCTTGAGCTCATGCAGCTTTGCAGGACCGCACTCCCCGCCACGCAGGACGTCGCCGCGCTCTCCGCGCAGCTGAACGACTGCGAACGCGTGCTCGGGATCGTCCGCAGCGCCCCGGCGGTGAAGAACGCTCCCGCCGCGCCCGAAGTCTCCGACGACGACCTCGTCGCCTACGCGTCCGGCCTCATCGCCGGCAAAGCCGCCGACCTCAAGGAACAGGAACGTCTCCAGCACGACGTGAATCTCCTGGCTCCCTGGGGCGAATTCGACCGCTCCGCCATCGCGAATCTTCAGGCGAAGGGCGTGTACGTGACCCTCTGCGCCACCCCGCGCAATCTCTTCGACCAGCGCAGGAAAGACGACGCGTTCCCGGCCGAGGCCGCGGTCCACGTCGTGCAGGCGGACAAGAACATGGTCCACTACGCGCTCGTCTCCGAGACGCCGCTCGACCCCGAGTCCGGCAGTTTCGACCCGGCCGTCCTGCCGGAGGAAACGCTCTCCGAGGCCCGTCGGGGGCTCGCCGACTGCCAGGCCAGGATCACGGCGGGCGACGCCGCCATCGCCGCGGCGAAGGCCCTTCTGCCCCGTCTGGAGGCCAAGCTCGCCGCGCTCCGCAACAGCCTCGAATTCGCATCCGCGCGCGATGGCATGGAGCAGGCAGGCCGGATCGCCTACCTCCAGGGCTATGTCCCCCTCACCCGGATCGAAAAACTGAAATCCGCCGCCGTGAAGAACGGCTGGGCGCTTCAGATCGACGACCCCGCCGAAGACGACCAGAACGTCCCGACGTACATCGAGAAACCGCGTTTCCTGAACGTCCTCGACCCGCTGTTCGACTTCATCGGCATCTCCCCCGGCTACCGGGAGAGCGACGTGTATCTGTTCTTCTTTTTCTTCTTCCCGGTCTTCTTCGGGATGATCCTGGGCGACGCGGGCTACGGCTCGCTGATGCTCACGGTCGGCACGGTCTGCCTGATCGTGTTCCGCCGCAAACAGGCCGCGCGGCTCCCGCTCGTGCTGCTGATCTTCCTCGCCTCCTTCACGTTCGTGTGGGGCGCGCTCAACGGCGCCTGGTTCGGGCTGCCGAAGAGCGTCCTGCCCGGCTGGATGCGCGGCTGGAGCATGAGCACGGACCCGGCAAACAGCCCGGCCGCCCACAAGTTCGTGAACTTCTACGGCATCGACGTGTCGCAGATGTCGCAGGACGAAGCGGCCCGGTTCTGGGGCGGCTTCACCAGCAAGCTCACGCAGTGGTTCTGCTTCCTGCTCGCCATGCTGCACCTGATGAGCGCGCACATCGTGCGTTTCTTCACCGGCATCCGCAAGGACTGGCGCGAGATATCCAACATCGGCTGGGCGCTGATGATCTTCGCGAACTTCCTGCTCGCGGTCGGTCTCATCGTCTTCAGCGGTGCGTTCCCGTCCTGGGGCAAGTGGGTCTACGTCGCGGCCGTCGTACTGATCCTCGTCACGATCCGTCCGGCGCAGATCCTGAACCTGCCGTTCGACATGATCGGCAGCTTCACGGACGTGCTGTCCTACATCCGTCTTTTCGCGGTCGGCCTCTCCGGCATGTACATCGCGGAGAAGTTCAACGAGATGGGCCTGATGGTCATGCACTCCCTCGAGGACAAGTGCATCGCCGCGGGCTTCGTCCTGTTGATCCTCGTCGCCGTCGCCGGTCACGTGCTGAACCTCGCGCTCGGTTTCCTGGGCGTCCTGGTCCACGCCGTCCGCCTGAACACGCTCGAATTCTCCAACCACATGGGACTCCAGTGGTCGGGATTCAAGTTCAAACCATTCTCTGCCAAACAAAACAACAACTAACCATATAAACAACACACACCACAGGAGAAACAACCATGAGTCTGCTTCTTGAAACATTCGCCAACCTCACCCCGGTCCTCGCTCAGGCTGCCGACGCGGCCCAGGCCGCCGGAAACGCCGCCGATCTGCCGTTCTTCGACCAGAAGGCCCTGATCTACGCCGCGGCATTCATGTCCATCGGCTTCGCCGCCATCGGATCCGCCTACGGCTGCGGTTCCGCCTCCTGCGCCGCAATGGGCGCGTGGAAGAAATGCTACGCGCAGAACAAGCCCGCTCCCTTCCAACTCCTCATCTTCGCCGGCGCACCCCTCTCCCAGACCATCTACGGCATGATCGTGATGTTCATCGTCATGGGCGGCGCGGCCAACGTCGGCCCCGAAACCGCCGGCAACTGGATCGTCTACTCCCTGGTCGGCATCCTCGCCGGCATCGCCATGGGCGTCTCCGCCCTCTGGCAGGGCATCAGCGCGGCCGCCGCGGCCGACGCTTTCGCCGAGACCGGCAAGGGGTTCGCGAACCAGCTGATGGCCCTCGGTATCGTCGAGACCGTCGCCATCTTCGTGCTCGCGTTCTCCATCGTCCTCCTGAACTCCTTCTGATCGGGGGACGTCTTCCCGGACAACGACACAGGCTCCGCACCCTCCCCGGCGCGGAGCCTTGTTTTTTTCACTCAGACCAACCTTGAAACCACCTTACAAACGGCAGGCATCATGATTACCGTCGACCCCTCCAAATGCACCCGCTGCGGACGCTGTATCGCCGACTGCATCGTCCAGGTCATCCACATGGACAAAAACGGCGTCCCGGCCATCCCGGAACAGGCCGAACAATACTGCATGGGGTGCCAGCACTGCCTCGCCGTCTGCCCCGCCGCCGCCCTCGCCTGCGACGGCCACACGCCCGAAAACTGCGTCCCCGCGGGTCCCCTGCCCGACGAATCGCGCATGATGAACCTCATCCGCCAGCGCCGGAGCGTGCGGAATTACCGCCCGGAGAACCTCCCGCCGGAGACCATGACGAAGCTCCTGGACTCCCTGCGGTGGATCCCGACCGGATGCAACGACCACAGGCTCGCTTTCACCGTCATCGACGACAAGGCGAAAATGGAGCCGTTCCGCGCGCGCATGCGGAAGATCACCCGGTTCCTCATCAAGTCCGGCATCATGCGGATCGTCTACCCCGGCTACAAGCGGTTCGAGGCGGCCCTGCTCGGCGGCAGGGATTTCGTGTTCCGCGGCGCGCCCCACATGATCGTGGTCGCCTCCCCGAAGGACGCCCCCTGCGGCAAGACCGACGTCTCCATCGCGCTCACGCAGTTCGACCTCTACGCCCAGAGCCTCGGCGTGGCCACCTGCTGGTGCGGGTTCGCCTACTATGCATTCACGCTGAACCGGGGCATGCGGAAACTGCTCCGCCTGCCGAAAGGCTACCGCGTGGGGGCCGTGATGCTCTTCGGTCCGCCCGCCGTGACGTATCCCCGGGCGACCGATCCCGAACCGTACACGATCATCCGCCCGTAAAAAGGGCGCGGAAAAACGAAGGGGCCGAGCTCGACAAGCCCGGCCCCGTTTCCGTTCTGTTCGGATCGCAGTCTGTTCAGATGAACAGCGTCAGCACGTTTTTCCCGGTTTGCGGGGCGGCATAACGCGCCGTCTTCACGTGCTTCATCATCGCTTCGCGCGCCGCATCGTAATCCATGCTCACGCTCTGGGTCAGCGGATCGAATCCCGTCCCCGGGTAATGCGCGTTCACGGAGATGTCGCCGTTGCTCTTCACGTCGACCGTGAGGCTGATGCGGCTGATGCGGGGGAAGAGCAGCTGGAGGAGCAGGATCTTCAGCACGTCGCAGAGCTTGCGGCGTTTTTCCGTCGGGACGAGCTTGCCGGCCGTGTAGACCTCGATCTCGCCCTCGAAATCGTAGAGGTCGAACGCGCGGGCATTGAGCTCGCGGAAGAACCCGGCGTGCTTCTGCACGAACGCCTTTGTCCGGTCGAACTGCGGGTTGTTCAGCACGTCGTTCACGGGGCCGTCCTCGCGGATCACGCCGTCGGTCATGAAGAGCACGCGCGTGGCGATCTCCCGCACGAAATCCAGGTCGCAGCTGGAGAACAGCACCGTCATGCCGGTTTTCACGACCTCGCGGATCAGCGCGTACACTTCGGCCTTGCTCTCGGGGTCGAGTCCTTCCGCCGGGTCCTCGATGAGCAGGATCTCCGGCTCGAGCATCAGCGCGCGCACGATGGCGAGACGCCGCCGCTGTCCGAGCGTGAGGTTGACCGGGAACAAATCCGCCACGCTGGAGAGACCCGCGAACTTCAGCAGTTTCTTCACGCGTTCCTGAATTGCCCCGATCTCGCTGTCAGGGGAATCCTCCGGCGCGAGCGTCATGTTGCCGAACACCGTCAGGTTCGGGAACAGGGATTCGCGGGAGAACGCCATCCCGATCTTTCTGCGGGTGCGGTTCGCCCCGCCCCCGCTCCAGCGCACAGGCTGGCCGTCGATCTCGATGTTGCCGCCGACCGGACGCTCGCGCAGGTCCAGGCAGCGCAGCAGAAGCCGTTTGCCGTCCTCGGAGGGACCGACGAGCGCGGCCACGTCGCCCTTGTAGATCTCCAGGCTCAGATCGCGGAGACGTTCGGTGCTGTAACGGTCCTGGATGCTCAGTCTCCGGGCCGCGAGGATGGGGGTGCCGTCCCCCTGCGTGGCATTGGCTTCTTCATTGGTCATGACGGTTGATCCTTCTGCGATGAGGTTGAATGATTCGATTTCACGGGGCTCAGGCCGTCCAGAAGGGCGGCCGTTCCGGCAGGTCGTCGAGCCAGGCGTCCGGCTCGTAGAAAACGCGTTTCAGGAAGAGTCCGCGCGCCGGGGCGGTGTCCTTGCATTTCGCCCGGTCGCAGGCCAGCAGGATGCCGCGGAACTCGTCCGGGGTCATCCGTCCGCGCCCGACGAACATCAGCGCGCCGACGATGCTGCGGACCATTTTGTACAGGAACCCGGTCCCGAGGAAGTACATGCAGACGAGCGGGCCGAACTCGACGATCTCCGAACGCAGGATGGTCCGGACCGGATCGTCAATCTTGCCGCGCTCGACCGTGAACGTGGAGAAATCGTGTTTCCCCTCGACGTGCTTGATCGCTTCGCGCAGAGCGTCGATTTCGGTCATGTCCTCCATGTGCCAGGAATAACGCCCGCTGAACGGGTTGATGTCGCCGGTGTTCACGACGTACACGTAGGATTTCGCGAGCGCGTCGAACCGCGCGTTGAACCCCTCGCGCACCACGTCGACGCTGCGGACGCGGATGTCGTCCGGAAGCAGGCGGTTCATCGCCTTCTTGAGCTTCCAGTCCGGGATGTACGGCGAGGGCGGAGCCGAAAACGAACAGACCATGCCGAGGGCGTGGACGCCCGCGTCGGTCCGGCTGCTCCCCTGGATGCGGATGTGCTCGCGTTCCCCGAAGAGCCAGTACAGCTTCTCCTCGACCACCTCCTGCACCGTGATGCCGTTCGGCTGGCGCTGCCATCCGTGGTACGAGGTGCCGTCGAACGACAGCTCCATTTTGAACGTGGTCCGGGGTTGCGCGGACACGGCGGACTCCGCCTCGGACGAGGGATCCGTCACGGCAGGCTCCGCGCCCCCGGGGACGGCGAAATCCTCCCCGGACTCGGCGAACGCCGTCGACGGTTCATCCTGCGCTGACATGGATCCGGGACCTCCGTTCCGTTCAAAAGAAAATCCGGGCGCAAGGACTGCCGCGCCCGGATTCAATTCATGGTTGAGCTTGTGACGCTTCAGGTCAGTTCGCCTTCAGGTAGACGGGCACGAATTCGTCGCGGCGGTTCTTCGACCACACGGCGTCGCCGGTGCCGGTCACGGCCGGGCGTTCCTCGCCGTAGCTCACGGTCTTGATGCGGTTCTGCTCGATGCCGTAGACGTCGATGAGCATTTCGCTGGCGGCCAGGGCGCGGCGTTCGCCGAGCGCGCGGTTGTATTCGTCGGTACCGCGTTCATCGCAGTAGCCCTCGATCACGACTGCCGCTTCGGCGTGGCCCAGCAGATACTGCGCGACGGCGGCGACTTTGCTCTCCTCGGAGGAGGAAATCGTGTTCTGGTCGTAGGGGAAGTACAGCGGCTCGAACTCGACGCCCTCGATGCGTGCGCCGAAGCCGTCGATATACGGGGACTTGCTGAGGTCGTCGCCGTAGGCGCCCGGGCCGGAATTGTCGTCGAAACCGTCGCCGGTGCCGAATCCGAAACCGTCGCCGCCCTGGAGACCGGCTCCGTCGCCGAAATCGCCGCCGTTCAGGCCGCCGTTGGCTCCGGCTCCGCCCTTGCCGCCGTTGAGGTCGGCGCCGCCGTCGACGTCGCCGTCCGTCCAGAACGGTGCGATGGCATTGCGCGGATCGTCGGATTCACAGGAGATGGCGAAAGCGGCGCAGCAGAGTGCCGCCGCGGCGAGGAGAGAGAGACGGGGAAGTTTCATGTTCTGATTCCTTCTTGTTTTGGTTTCATGTACGGTTCATCACTATAAACTAGCCCAAAAACAAAAAAAATCAATACGATTTCTGAAAAAAACATTGACTATCTCCAAAAAACGTGTAAATTTCTTTATAACGATTTCAAATCGACGGCTCCGCGCCGTCCGTTTTTTAACAATGGAGTTTACCATCATGGACTATCCCCGTCCCATCCGCACCGACATCGACTGGTCGGCTCTCCCCTTCGGTTTCATGCCCACCCGCTCACACATCGCTTTCAAATGGAAAGACGGCGCCTGGAATAAAGGCGAGCTCAGGACCGATCCGAACATCTCCATGAGCATCGCGGCCACCTGCCTCCACTACGGCCAGGCCTGCTTCGAAGGCCTGAAGGCGTTCCGCTGCAAGGACGGCAAGGTCCGCGTGTTCCGCCCCTGGGAAAACATCGCCCGCATGAACCGCACGGCGCATGCCCTGCTCCACCCCGAGATCCCCGAGGAATTGTACCTCGAGGCCATCCACCGCGTCGTGCTCGACAACATCGACTACGTCCCGCCCTACGGATCCGGCGGCTCCCTCTACATCCGCCCGCTCTACATCGGCACCGGCCCGCAGATCGGCGTGGCCCCCGCCGACGAATACGACTTCCTCATCATGGTCATGCCCGTCGGAGCCTACTACAAGCAGGGCCTGAAGGGCGTGCCCGCGCTCGTCATCGAGGACTTCGACCGCGCCGCACCGAAGGGAATGGGCCAGTTCAAGGTCGCCGGCAACTACGGCGCCAGCCTCATGCCCGCCAAGCTCGCGAAGAAGGCCGGATTCCCGATCCCGCTCTTCCTCGATCCCCGCGAGCATAAGTACATCGACGAGTTCGGCACCAGCAACTTCCTCGCCATCACCAAGGACGGCAGGTACGTCACCAGCGATTCCCCGTCCATCCTGCCCAGCGTGACGAATATGTCCCTCATGCAGGTTGCTCGCGACCTCGGCATCACCGTCGAGAAGCGCCCGATCGTGGCCGAGGAGGAACTCCCCACCTTCGCCGAAGTCGACGCCTGCGGCACCGCCGTCGTCATCACCCCGATCTCCTCCGTCACCATCCACGGCAAGGTCATCGAATACGGCCACGAATGTGGCCCCGTCTCCCAGAAGCTCTACGATCACCTCACCGGCATCCAGAAGGGCGAACTGGAAGACACCCACAACTGGCTCTACACCATCTGAACCGGGGGCCCCGGCCCCCTCAGGCTCCACGGAGGCTGCCGATGATTTGCTCTGCACCGAAAAACGTGTTCCGGACACTGGTCCTCGCCGCGCTCGCGGCCGGGACCGTGCTCACCGCTTATCCGCAGCAGGCAGATTCGCCGGCTGCCTCCGACGCCGTTCAGCAGCCCGGCGGCAAGGACCGCCAGAGCGTCCGCAGCGGTTCCCTCGCCATCTCGGCCACGGACAAAACGAACCCGGCCACGGTCAAGGAGGAATCCCTCCCCGTAATCGCGCTCGACGCCTCGAACATCCGCGAGATGCCGCGTTCCGAAAAACAGCCCATCCGCAACGGCAAACGCGATCTCGCGCTCACCTCGCCGGTTCCGGACGATTCCCTCGCCGCGCGCCTCACGGACGACGGCGACACGGTCCGGATCTGGCGTCCCGCCTTCGGCACCCAGGGGTTCCGCGGCATCCGCCTCGACGCGTTCGCGGTCTCCCCGGACGGCAGCGTGCTCGCCATCGCCGAACGCACCGGAATCTCCACCGGCCCCAACGGCACGCGCATCGTGCTGCTGAACACCCACACCTGGGACACGCTCCGCATTTTCACGACCGATCTCAGCCTGAAGAAACTCGCCTTCGTACCCGGGATCGACGCGCTCGCGGCCGTGGCGTTCCCTCAGTCCGACCTCAAACAGCAGCTCAAACTCGTCGCGTTCGACCTGAAACGGCCGGACTGCGCGCCGTTCTTCGAACTCCCACTCCCGCCCCCCGGGAAGGAGCCGCTCGTAGCGGAAAAAGTCGCCCTGCTCGCGAACGGCGGCGCCCTCTTCTGCTCCGGCTACAACGGCACGAAGGCGATCGTCGCCGAGCTCCAACCGAACGCCGAGGGCGAATCGCTCCGCGTTAAGGAGTTCAGCGCCCGGGCGCCGGCCACGGCCATGGCGGTCACGCCCGACGGCTCCCGCGTCGCGCTCGCCTCGCAAAAGAACATCGAGTATTTCTCCGTCTCGGACAAAGACGGGCAGCTCTCCCTCAGCTCCACGTTCACCACGCTCGATCTCGGCTGGTATCCCGTCGACCTCAAATTCCTCGGCGGTGCGCAGACCGACTTCATCGTCTGCCCCTCGTTCGACGAGGATTCGCCCCCGGTCGTGGTCCGTTCCTCCACGAAGGACTCTCTCGACGGTCGCAGCGCCGGATTCGCCGTCCCGTGCAAGGACGGCAAGCGCATCGGGGTCGCGTTCAAGGTGAAGGGCCGGATCGACGTCGTGAACCCGGCCACGATCGAGGTCGAGGACAGCGTGATCCTGGACCAGATGCGGCCGGCGACCAACGGCTCTCCCGTCTTCGTCCATTACCTCGACCCCATCCATGCTTTCTTCGTCATCGACTCCGTCGGGAACGCCTACGCCGTGGGCAGGAACGAGGGCGACAAACGCTGGAGCAAACGCATCATCTGGAACGGAGCGGGGAAACGATGACCCGTTCGGCCCCCTGCCCCCGGAAACGGCGTCGTTTCCGGCCGGCCCTCCTCGGTCTCGCCTCCCTGGCCGCGCTTTTTCAGTCCTGCATCTTCGGCGGCGCGGAAATCCCGCCCGACACCGTCTCCCCCGAACGCACCCAGCTCATCGTGGCCGCAGGTGGCTTCATCTGCCTCTATCGCTCCGGCGCGAATCCCGCCGATCTCCTGTACGTGAAGGCCGCCGCGAACGACGCCGGGCTGGAGGTCGTCTTCAAGATCGCCGAATCCGCCGTCATCCCGGAGGCCATCCGCAAGGGCTGGGGCGACGTCGCAGTCGGCTTCACCTCGGGCGAAGCCAAAGGCCTCGGCCTCCGCGTCGTGTCCGTGCCCCGCGCCGCAGACGAATTCAATGAGGATGCCGGTTCCGGCGTGTACCTGCTCCGGTCTGGCGACACGTTCCTCGAATCCCTGCTCGATCCCGACAAACACCCCTCCGTCGATCCCGCCGAACTCCGCGACGTCCCCGCGCCCGATCTGACCGACCGGGGCATGCCTCCGGCCCGCATCTCCGCCGACCCCGCAGACGTACTCCAGCTCTGACCCGCCGCCGCGCCCGTCCATCCTCCTCGAAACCTAGACAAACTCCGGTTTTTCTTCCGTCTTTCGTTTTCATTTTACGGTTTTCGTGATATAGTATATTATACGCTCAGTTTTCCCGCGAGGTTTTGATATGAAGCTTTCCGATAATGTCCCGCTGATCTTTTTCGACCTGGAAACGACCGGCGTCAATCTTTTCGTCGACCGCATCGTCGAACTCTCCGTCATCAAGATCATGCCGGACGGTTCCCGCGAGTCCAAATGCCGCCTCATCAACCCGGAGATCCCGATCCCGCCCGAGGCGACCGCAGTGCATCACATCACCGACGAGGACGTGAAGGACGCCCCCACGTTCCGCCAGCTCTCGAAGAACCTCGCGATCTATTTCGAGGGCTGCGACCTCGGCGGATACAACATCGGCAAGTTCGACATCCCCATGCTCACGCGCGAATTCGCCCGCTGCGGCATCGAGTTCTCCGCCGCCGGACGCCGCATCTTCGACGCCTACACCGTCTTCTGCCAGATGGAGCCGCGCAACCTCACCGCCGCCTACAAATTCTTCTGCGGCAAGAAGCTCGAGGGTGCGCACGGAGCCGCAGCCGACGCCCAGGCTTCGCTCGAAGTCTTCGAGGCCCAGCTCGAACGCTACTCCGCCATGGATCCCGCCGAGTTCCCCGAGAACATCGCATCGTTCCCTCAGACGCTCGACGAACTCCACGCCTTCTGCAACCCCGTCAACCCCGGCAACGTCGACAAGAACGGCCGTTTCAAATGGCGCGGCGGCGAGGCCGTCGTATCGTTCGGGCGCCACAACGGCGAAACGCTCCGCGAGGTCGCCGCGAACGCTCCCGATTTCCTCCAGTGGATCCTCCGCGCAGACTTCGACCCGGACGTGAAGCAGATCGCCCAGAACGCCCTCCGCGGCAAGTTCCCGGTCCACCCGTAACACCCAGCTTTTCAGGCAGGACGCCTTTCCCATGATACAGCCCGACGACAAAAACGACATGAAATACCTGGTCGAACTCCTCGACGACGAAAACGAGCAGTCCGCCAGCATGGCCATGGCCGAGCTCCTCACGCGCGGCAGCACCGTCCTCGGGCCCGTCCTCCGCGACATGCAGAAATCCGACAATCCCCGCCTCCGCAAGCGCACGCGCCAGATCCAGCACGCTCTCATCGCGCGTTCCCGCCGCCGCATCTTCATGCAGCCGCCCGAACGCCCCATCTCGCTCCTCACCGGGCTCATCCGCCTGCATCTCTGCTGGTTCGACAACGACAAGCAGTCGTTCGTGGAGAAGCAGTGGCGAGACCTCGAGTCCGAGTACCGCCGGGCGCATCCGGCCACCCTGCGCGAAATGGGCGAGTTCATGCGGAAACTCTTCCCCGACCGCCCCGAAAACCGCGAATTCCACCCCGATTCCTTCTGCATCGGCGCCGTGATCGAGGACAAGATCGGCTCCGACATGATCTTCGCCTGCATCGCCGCAATCCTCTCCTCCTCCACGCAGAACCGCTTCAGCGTCGTCCGCGTCGGCTGCGACACCGCCCTCGCCGACCGCTCCGGCTGCCTGCTCTTCCCCGTCGACAACTGGCAGCTCTACGGCGGCGTGGCCGAGGGCGATCCCCCGCCGGTCCTCTGGGACACCCAGACCATCCTGCGCTACATGGCGTCCGTCCTGTACGTCTCCGCCGTCGCTTCCGACGGATTCCGCTACCTCTACACCCTCGGAGCGCCCCTCGCGGCGGCCATCGGCGAGAATGATCTGTCGTTCCTGCCCTACCCCTACGGCGACGGCTCCGGCGACGCGGACGGGGATTCGAGACGATGAACGCCTCTCCCGCAGCCGTTCCCGCCAGGGCCGATCTCCACACGCACACCGCCCTCTGCAAACACGCCTCCGGGCTCCCGCACGAATACCTCGCGGCCGCGCAGTCCGCCGGGCTCGCGTACCTCGGCGTCTCCGACCATTTCCCCGCGCCGGCCGGATACGACGCCGAATTCCGCATGGCCCCGTCCGATCTGCCGCGTTATTTCGAAATCCTCCGGTCGCTCCGGGAAGAGGCCGCAGGCGGCCCCGTGCAAATCCTCGCCGCAGCCGAATTCGACTACGTCCCCGGACGCATGGACGAGGTCTTCGACGCGCTCGCCCCGGTCCGCAGCGAATTCGACTATCTGCTCGGCTCCGTCCACTACGTCGGCGACTTCGCGTTCGACGATCCCGGCAAGCTCGACGAATGGCCCCGCTTCGGCGTCGACGCCGTCTGGGACGTCTACCTGAACGACCTGGACGCGTTCGTCGGGCTCGGCGGATTCAACGTCCTCGCGCACTCCGACCTCCCGAAGAAATTCGGCTTCCGCCCCACGGATTACGAATCCGCCGTCCGCAGGATATCCGAGATCTACCGGAAAGCCGCCGCAAAGGGCATTTGCCTGGAGCTGAACACCGCCGGGCTCCGCGTGCCCGCCGACGAGATTTACCCGGCCCTGCCGCTCCTGCGAGCCGCTTTCGAAGCCGGCATGCAGATCACGCTCGGCTCCGACGCGCACAAACCCGAACACGTCGCCTATGCGTTCGACCGCGCCGCCGCCCTCGCGCGTTCCGTCGGCTGGACCACCCACACCGCCTTCGTCAAGGGCGAGCCCGTCGCCCTCCCGCTGTAATCTCCCCCCCCCTCACCCCCGTGCGCGAGCGGAGCCGCGCACTGCTACAGTCCAGGCGCAGCCTGGCGAGCGACAGCCGCGCACTGCTACAGTCCAGGCGCAGCCTGGCGAGCCTCGCGGTCAAGTAAACAGTCGTGCGTAAGCACGTTTACCTAGGAGCGCAAGCGACCCCAGCGAAGCGGCAAACTTTCACCCTCTCCGTGTTTTCGCGTAAAAGAACACAGCTGCAGTACAGGCTTCAGCCTGTTTCTTTTCGGTATTTTTCTGATTGGGTGATTTTTCGGATTTGAGGGTAATTTTGTTTCGAAATTGATGATAGTTGAGGTTTTAACGCAATTGCAAAAAAAAAAAAAATATCATCTCTTGACAAAGGCATGGAAGCAGATTATATTAGTCTTAGAATTGAAAATGAATTACCCCGTTTCCTAACCTTTTTCAGCCGCCCACCTCGGACGGAGAAAGTGAGAGAAGACATGAGCGAAAACAGTTCGAACGTATCTTATGGGATGATCTACTTCATCCAGCCCGGCGACACTCCCGAGTACCTGGAGGAACTGAGGAAACGCGGCTTTTTCCCAGTTCAAATCAATGTCGATGAGGAGTTCGAAAAAGCACACGAGAATACCGTGATTACAGCTGTCTCCTTTGACGCGACGGATCCAAGGAATTATTTGAATCCGGGGTCGGCACCCGCCCACCTGACCACGGACACCTCCACCGATCCGAACAATTTCGCGGACGGTCCCACAAAGCAGATTACTTCTATCGATTCCACGAAGGTAGATTTGTCGAACGCCTCCGTCACAATCAACACGACCACGGCGGACAAGAACAACTTGCCAACAGGGGATGTTATAGACGATGAAGAAAAAGCTTTCTTAAACAAAATTTTGGAAAGTGCGAAGATTCCTGCAGCTCAAGCAGACAACAATATTTCAGTTGTCACGGTGCTTCCCAGCTCGAACGAGAAATCTTATATTGTCATTTGCGACAATGACCCGTCCAAGTCATACAAGCTTTATCGCGTCTCTGATTATATCAATCCTGAAACCGGGCGCTTAGAAGATATTCCAATTCCGTCAATTGTCTTTGACGCAACCGACGATTCATCTCAAAACAACTATTTAGACGGTCCGACCTATACGGTTTATCCTTCATATGAGGATATTACCCTCAAACCATATACACTTGTCCCTGATGAGAATGTGGATGATCCATCTAAGATCGTTTATAAACTGGTTCCAATTGAATCGGACGACGACACGGCAAAAAGCAATTATTTAGAGGGGCCGTCGAATAATGCACCTTTGAATGATGTCACTTTCAAAGAATGCAGGCTTGTTCCTGATGAGGAAGCAAGCGATCCCACTAAGACCGTATATAAACTGGTTCCAATTGATGCGGACAATGACTCTGCAAAAAACAACTACCTAGACGGTCCGACCTATACGGTGAATTGGCCGGTGTCGACGGATACCACGCCGCAAGTGTACAAACTGGTTTTGGTTGATGGCGAACCGCTCAAACTTGTTCCTCTGGTTGACGCGGACACCACCGTTACTCAGGATATTGAGCCGGGCGCTATCTCGGTGCAGATTGATCCTGAACCGGAAACTTTGTCGAAGTTGCTGCAAGACGTGAAATTTATCGGTACATACCGCACCCATGCACCCGGCGGGGTCAACTATGTCACTGTCACGGAAGATGGGGAAACCATCGTCGAATTTGTCCCCTGGGAGGATATGGTTCAACCGGATGTGTACACGACTCCCAACAGCCCCTACACGATGACGTATTATCAGTTCATCACCCTGTATTCTAGTGCAAAGAGTAAAATCACAGGGACGCCGTCTTCCGCGCGTGTCGTAACCTACCTCGCACAACACTGGTGGTCTTTGGCACACGAACTCAACGAGATTTTAAACAGTGTTCCGCACGGGTTGCTCCCGCTACCCGTTCGCAAGAGCGAGTACAAGGAGCCCACCATTAGTTCGCTGACCGCCGAGGAATCCCACGCGCTGTATCAGGATTTCATGACGTATATCGACACGCACAAATCCGAGGTCGAGATCTATAGTATTCCTCCATCTACTTTTATCCCTCACCCTCTTCTTTTGGATTTAACACCACCGACAGACATCAACTCCGTCACTTTTATCGAAACGCTTGATGCGGAAACCGAGACCGTGACGAGCGTGCAGGTGGCCTGCGCGGAAGACGGCGGCTGGCGCACGATCGGGACGCTGAACAACCCGGACGGCATCGACTGGAAGTATCAGGCGGGCAACCTGACGGGCAGCGGCACGGCGTCGGTCGTGTGGCACGCGCAGGAACTCGGCGCACTGGGCGTCTGGACCGACGGCACCGACAACTGGACCGCCGTCGACGGCTGGTTCGACACGAACTGGACGATGCTCGGCTGCGGCGATTTCGACGGCGACGGCAAGGACTCCGTGCTGATGTCGCTGAACGGCGGGCTCTTCTACTCCGTCGACCTCGACGGCACGCTCGCGAGCCTCGGCGGCCTGAACTGGTCCGGCTGGGAATTCGGCGCGGTCGGCGATTTCGCGGGCGACGGCAAGGACGACATCGTGCTGCTCCATCGCGAATCCGGCACCGTGGTCCTGCTCGCAGACGGCAATGCGGATGCGTTCGAACGTCTCGGCCAGCTGGACGCGACCGACTGGAGCGTCGCGGGCGCGGGCGACTTCGACGCCGACGGCAATGACGACCTGCTGGTGCGGCAGAATTCCACCGGCATCGCCGGCGCTTACGCCTCCGCCGACATGAGCAAATGGTCCACGGTCTCCTCGGACTACTTGCTGGCTTGATCATCTCCCGTGCGCGAGCGAAAGCCGCGCACGAGGTTAGCACCTCGACTGCGGTAGTGCCGTGCTGCGCGACGGCACGGAAGGCAAGCCCTCCACGG
>JAFYBD010000225.1 GCA_017540385.1 Lentisphaeria bacterium | reverse complement strand
GCACGGCGGCCGCGATCGTCCTGCTCCCGCACCAGCTACTGATCCGCCTCGTCTCGCCCAGGTACGGCACCGATTTGATGCACCCTGCCGCACTGCTTTTCTCCAGCGGCTCCACCGGACTGCCGAAGGGCATCCTGCTCTCGCACCACAACATCACCGCGAATATCTGGAGTTTCTGGCGGCAGCTGAACTGGCTGTACGGCACGGAGCGCATCCTCGGCAACCTGCCGCTGTTCCATGCGTTCGGGCTCATGGTCGGACTGTGTTTCCCCGGCGTGACGGGCACCAAGGTCACGCTGGTCGCGAATCCGCTGGACGGAAACGGGGTGTGCAAGGCTGTGCGGGACGACAAGGTCACGATGCTCATCTCCACGCCGACATTCCTGCACACCTACATGCGCTGCTGCAAGCCGGGCGACTTCGATTCCCTGC
This sequence comes from Lentisphaeria bacterium, assembly GCA_017540385.1. Classification (GTDB taxonomy): domain Bacteria; phylum Verrucomicrobiota; class Lentisphaeria; order Victivallales; family UBA1829; genus UBA1732. The sequence continues at coordinate 9,407 of JAFYBD010000225.1, read as the reverse complement.
GCATGATGGTGACCGGAGCCGAGAAACTCCAGAAACGCCTCGCCGACGCGTTCCGCGAGCTCACCGGGCTCAGCATCATCGAGGGCTACGGCTGCACCGAGATGTCGCCGATCGTGTCGCTGAACCTGCCGAAGGATTTCCTGGCGGTCGGGCGCGAAGCCGGGCCGGAGGGCAGCATCGGCGTGGCCATGCCCGGGATCGCGGCCCGGATCGTGGACGTGGACACCGGCGAGCTTCTTGATGCCGGACGCGAAGGACTGCTTCAGCTCAAATCCGCTTCGGTCATGCTCGGCTATCTGGACGACCCGGAGGCCACCGCGGCCGCCATGACCCCGGACGGCTGGTACAACACCAACGACGTGGCCTCGATGGACCGGGACGGCTACATCCGCATCACCGGACGTCTCGCGCGATTCAGCAAGATCGGCGGCGAAATGATCCCGCACGAGCTCATTGAACACCGTCTGGAGGAGGCCTACGACATCGAGGGCAAGGTCGCCGTGACCGCGCGGCCCGACCCGAAGCGCGGCGAACAGCTGATCGTCTTCTACGAGGACGGCTGCGGGCTCGACCCCGCCGACGCCGGGACGAAACTCCGCGAATCCGGCCTGCCGAACCTCTGGGTGCCGCGTCCCGACAGCTTCTTCCCGCTTGAGAAGATACCGTTCCTCGGCAACGGCAAGAAGGATCTGAAGAAACTCCGCGAGCTCGCTGCGAACGCCGGCCGCTGACGCATCCTGTCGGCGTTCCGTCTTCCCTCGTCCCCGCTCCGTTCCCCCGGTTTCCGACGCCGGGACCGCCCGCTTCGCGCCATCGAAGGCGAGTCGTCGGGCGATTTCGCGCTTTTTTTAGGAAAACGGCTTGTTTTTTCATTTTTTCGGGGTATCTTTCTATATTCAAAATCTACGGAGAATTCCTTCGATATGCCAGATCACGCGACCATCATCAACCTCCTGCTTTCGGGGTTCGACTTCATCATCATCTTCCTGATGATCTATTCGGTGCTGTATTTCCTGCGCGGGACCCGCAGCGCCAACGTGCTCTTCGGCGTGATCGCCCTGCTGCTGATCGCGACGCTGGCCGTGAACTTCTTCGAGAAGCTCACGGTGCTGCGCTACCTGTTGAAAGACGCCCTGATCCCCAGCCTCGGCACCGCCATCCTCGTGATCTTCCAGCCGGAATTTAGGCGGGCGTTCGCCCAGGCCGGCAGTCTCTTCGTTTCGAACCGGACCGGCAAGGAGACGATCGACCAGGTGGTCGAGGCGGCGTCCCAACTCGCCATCACCCGGACCGGGGCGATCATCGTGTTCGAACGCAACATCGGACTCACGGATACGACGCGATCGGCGGTGTCGCTGGACGCCCGCGTGGACTCGCTGCTGCTCCAGTCGATCTTCTACCCGAACTCTCCGCTGCACGACTGCGCGGTGGTCATCGGGAAAAACAACCGCATCGTGGCGGCCCACGCCGTCCTGCCGCTGGCGGAGGAGGATTTCTTCGTGAACGGCAAACGCCTCGGGACGCGTCACCGCGCCGCAGCCGGGATCTCGCAGGAGACCGACGCCGTGGCCGTGGTCGTCTCGGAGGAGACCGGGCTCATCAGCATCGCGAAGAAGGGCCGCCTCATCCGCGGTCTCAAGCCCGAGGAACTCCGGTTCCAGCTCTCCATGATCCTGCTGGACCACAATTCGCTGTGGAAACGCATCGGCAAGACCGGGGAGTTCAAGGATTTCGCGGAGGAGGACGCCGCCGCCGGAAAGGACGGTGAGGCATGAGCGCGCTGTCACGGTTCTGGGAGGCGAAGATCCTGCCCCGGGTCCCGCACATCATCCGGCACGATTTCTGGCGCAAGCTCTTCGCGCTCTTCTTCACGATCCTGCTGTCGTGGTACGCGCATCAGAACGTGAAAGCGAAGACCGAGTTCGACACGGTCCCCGTGCCGCGCGTGGGGGTGAAATTCGTCTCCCTCGATCCCGGCGTGACGCTGATCCCGCGCGAGACCTCGGTGGACGTGACCGTGAACGTGCCGAAGGGGACCATGCTCAAGAACACCGATTTCTACGTGGAATGTCCTGTGACGGTCCGCCAGGTGGAGGAGAACCTGCCGGTCGAGATCAAGCCCGACATGGTGAAGTCCAACGTCCGGATCGACAACCTCAGCATCCAGTCCGTGAACCCGGACATGCTCCCGCTCGACATCGACGTCGTCGACACGAAGGACGTGCCCGTGCGCCCGGTTTACGACCCCGGCGAGCTCATGGACGGCTACCACGCGACCGTGGTGGAGCCCGAAAAGCCGGTCCAGATACGGGGCCCGAAAAAGCACCTCGCGACCATTTCCGCCATCGAGACGGAGAAGATACCTCTTTCGAACGTGACCAAGAGCTTCACGCGCCTGGTCCAGCTGATCCCTCCGTACGAGAAGAATATCGAGATCCTGTCCGGCACGGTCCGGGTCGAGGTGAAGGTCTTCAAGAACGATCCGAGGGCGTTCGACGGCATCCCGGTCGAAGTCCTCTTCGGCAGGGCAGGCGCGAACAACCTCTCCATCGCGAAGATCCAGCCGGAGTCCGTCTCCGTCATGGTCGACAGCGTGCCCGACATCTCCCAGACCCAGATACACCCGTTCCTCGACCTGTCCGACGTGACCCGTCCCGGCGTGTATGCCATCGACATCAAATGCTGGTCCGACAGCGACAAGATCAAGGTCATCGAGGTGCTTCCCGCGAAGGCCACCGTCACGCTGGAGGCCGCCACGGCTTCAGCCCAGAAATAAACGTTCAACCTCGCAGCGCCATTCCCGGAGATTCTAAAACATGGACCAAATCCCGAACACCCCCCGGTACACCCCGGCGGAGGAAATCTGCAACTGTCTTGTCCACTTCGCCGGCGCCGTCGCGACCGTGATCGGCACCTACTGGCTCGTGAAAGACTCCACCAGCGAATCCTTTGTGATCGCCGCGCTGATCTACGGCGTGGCGATCTTCTCCATGTTCGCCACCTCCACCATGTACCACGCCATCCGCGACCAGGAGGTGAAGGCCTTCGTGCGGAAATTCGACCACGCGATGATCTATTTCGCCATCGGCGGGACCTACGTGCCGATCGTGAACGCCCTCGTGCCGACGGTCCAGGGGATGATCTGGTACGGCGGGCTCGGACTCTGCGCGGTCGTCGGCGCGGTCTCCTCTTTCCTCACGCTGAAGCACAAATACATCACCACGGCCGTATATCTGGTCATGGGGTGGGCGTCGCTCCTGCTGCTGCCGAAAATGCTCCACCTGCCGGAGGAATTCCACGTGTCCGGCTCCCGGATGGCCGGGATGCTGATCGGAGGCGGCGTGGTGTACTCCGTCGGAGCAGCGCTGTACCTCATCAAACTGCGTTTCGTCCACACGGTCTTCCACGTCTTTGTCGTGGGCGGGGCCGTGCTGCAGTATCTGGCGATCCGCATGCTGTATTCCTGAGCGCACGACAAGCAAAACGCCGGGCGGGTCTTCCGGACTCCACCCGGCGCGTTTTTTTTGCCTTTTGAACTGAAAAGGACCGGTCAGTCCTCGTCCGCCTTCACCTCGTTTGTTGAAAGGGGGCGGTATTGTTCAGCAAATATATTACAAGGTATAAGGATAAAGACCCCATAAGCGTGACTACCAACTCCAGAAAAAGGGATTAAGTTCATAAACTGAGGGCCAGTTGTTCAGCCTCGTTATGACATTCCATTGGGTATGGGGTATCGTAATTGAAAAAAAGAGCTTCTTCCATTCCATGTCTGTTTTCGAGCGATCCACCGACATGGTAGAAGTGTTGAAAAGTCCATATCTGAAAATATTCGGAGTACAGTTCCGCATAGTTGTTGGAACGGAAAATATTGCTTTTCCATGTTGAAAGAATGAATTTTGCCGGAGTCTGCCTCAATAAACTCAGCAAGTTCATCTCATCACTCCCTGTCCATTGGTTAAAATAGTCTGCATACCGGTCAATATAAGGGGGATCGCAGTAGAGGAAATCATTTTCCGTCGCGGAAGAGATGGTTGTCTTGAAATCCTGACAGGCAAAGACATAATGATTCATTTGTATTGCCTTTTGCACCGTAGCGATCTGGTTCGTGATTTTCGTGATGTAGGCAGATGAAAAACGGTTTTCTTTCCTGCAGAACGGAACATTGAACTGTCCTTTTGAATTAAACCTCATAATGCCGTTAAAACATGCCCGGTTGAGGAATAAAAAGTCCAAAGGAGAATGGTTTTGATTAAAACGATTACGCACCTCGTAATAATAGTCTTCTCCATGAACGGAAAGAAATTTTCCTTCTTGTCTTAAGAAAAGATGGGCTATCTCTGGAGTAATTGCTCCATCCTGAACAGCTCGATAAAAAGCAATGATATGGGGATTGCTGTCGCACAGAAGTGCTTCTTTCGGAAGAATGTTGAATGCGACTACTCCAGAACCGACAAATGGTTCAATCCATCTCTGGTAAGACGTTTTGCTGGCGAGTTGCTTAATGCTTGGGACAAGCTTTGTCTTGATCCCCTGGCACTTGATAGGAGGGATGATAGTTTTCATTTCTTAGGAATCCTCCTATATTTCAGATATTCGTCGAGGGAGGAAAGACGTTTTCGCTTTCTTTTTCCGATTGAGATCATTATTTTTCCGTAATTCATCCAGTAATCATCAAATACATTTTCTCCATATTTGGCAAATACTCCATTCCCTTGAATCAAATCATCTATATTAGTTATGCTACCAATGTTAGCGGTGTTTGAACTCCCCTGCTTATCACTCGCGATTCTCCACTTTTCCGCACAGAAAAACTGGAAGTTTTTGATAACCGAGGTAATTCTATCAAGGTCTTCAATGGTATTGACGGTTGTTTCTGCCGTTTGAGCATTCTCTATACGATCATAAATGATACCAATGCAAAAGTGTGCGGTATAACTGTCGTAGGGATGTTGAATGTTTTTTGAGCTGTTTCTGTGAATGAAGTAAGTCCCGTGAGACCCCAATGTAAATCCTCGACATTGCTTAGGATTGTTCTCTTCTCGATAGGTTGTTTTCAAATCTACGGCGAAAAGATTGCCATCCGGGTCAATAAACGTTAAATCTGGATAGTAATTTTGATGTGCAGCCAGTTCAATCGTGTAGTGATGACTGTTTGCAAACTGGTAAATGCGCGGGAAAAGATGCAGTTCCAATATCTTGGATATTATTTTAGTGTCAGTGGAAATCGTATAAATGTTTCTATAGATGTCTATAAAACCTTTAATTGCCCATTGTCCGTCTTCAGTAGCGACATAAGATCCCAAATCTTCAACGAACTCCGAAAGAAAGGTTGAGAATTGTGTTATATGGTTATCTGTGTTCATACGTTTTAGTCTTGCTTGTTGGCTTATATTAGGGTCTGTCGTTATTGTTTTGAAAAAGCAGACTGGTTAGGGATAATCGGGAGAAAGAACTAAATGTACTATAGCACAGGATTCTTAGTTTTCAAGTTCCTTTCCCCGTTTTTTTGATTACTGGAAAAGGTAAGGGAGGAATCCGCTTACAAATCCTCGTCCGCCTTGGCCTCGTTCCAGAGTTCGTCGAGGCGTTCCATGGGCGTGTCGTCGACGGTCTTCCCTTCGGCGGCGAGCTTTGCCTCGACCGCGCGGTATCTGCGGTCGAACTTGTCGGACGCGCGGTTCACGACGTCCTCGCAGTTTTCGCCGCGGAACCGGAGGAAGTTCACGATGGAGAAGACGAGGTCGGCGGCCTCGGAATTGATCTGTTCCCGGTCGCCGGATTTATATGCGGCTTCGAGCTCGTTCATCTCCTCGCGGATCTTGTCGAGGATGGGCGCGTCGGCCTGCCAGTCGAATCCGTGCTTGGCGGCTTTCTTCTGGAGCTTTTCGGCGCGGAGGACGGCGGGGAGACTGCGCGGCACGCCGTCGAGGGCGGATTTGCGGTAGTCGTCGTGCTCGGTCTTCTTGATCTTTTCCCAGTTCACGAGCACCTGGGCGGAGTTGTCCACGTGGACGTCGCCGAAGACGTGCGGATGGCGGCGGATCATCTTGTCCGCGATGCCCTTCGCGACGTCCTCGAGCGTGAAGGCGCCGCGTTCCTCCGCCATGACGCTGTTCATGACGACCTGCATCAGGAGGTCGCCCAGCTCCTCGCACATGTCGGCGTCGGATTTGCGGTCGACGGCGTCGAGGTATTCGGCTGCCTCGTCGACGAGGCATTTTTTCAGGGATTCATGCGTCTGCTCCCGGTCCCAGGGGCATCCGTCGGGCGCGCGCAGACGGCGCATCACGCCGACGAGGCGTTCCATTTCGGTCATGTTCATGCGGTCAGAACTCCGTTGCCGGGGCGTCGGCCGCTTGGGCGCGCTCCAGGCGTTGTTGATAGTGTCGGTAAAGCGAGACCTGGGCGCGTTCGGATTCGTGGGCCAGGGTCCCGGCTGTGTGCGAATAATGATTGTCGCCGAGCAGGCGGCGGCCTTTTCTCCGGTCGTGGAGCATTGTGTGCAGGATCACGTCCAGCTCGTCGCGGAGCCCGCGCGATTCGACCGGGACCAGGATCTCCACACGCCGCGACAGATTCCGCGGCATCAGGTCGGCGCTCCCGATGTAGTATTCCGGCGAACCGCCGTTCCCGAAGAGGTAGATGCGCGAATGTTCCAGGAACCGGTCGACGATGCTGACCACGCGGATGTTCGCGGCGGTTTCGGGCGGGAGAGACGGCGGGTTCAGGGCGCAGATTCCGCGCACGATCAGGTCGATTCGGACACCTGCGGCGGCCGCGTCGTAGAGGTGGTCGATGACTTCCGGGTCCTGAAGCGCGTTGAGCTTCATCGTGATGCGGCCGGGCCGTTTCGGCGTGGAGAGCTTCGTTTCGCGGTCGATCATGGCGAGGATGCGTTCGCGCATGTTGTACGGCGCGGCCAGGATCTTCCGCCACGACTCGGGCGCGGAGAGTCCGGTGATGGCATGGAAGAGGTCGGAGACGTCGTCCGCCAGGTCGTCGTCGCAGGTGAAGAGCCCGATGTCGGTGTACTGCTTCACGGTGGCGCAGTTGTAGTTGCCCGTGGGCAGGTGCAGATACCTCCGCACCGCGCCGTTTTCGCGCCGGACGATCAGCAGCATCTTCGCGTGGACCTTGATTCTCGGCACGCCGTACAGCACGTGCGCGCCCGCGTCGGCCAGCTCCCGCGACAGCCGGATGTTGTTCTCCTCGTCGAACCGCGCCATGATCTCGAAGAACACGGTGACCTGTTTGCCCGCGCGCGCGGCCCGGATGAGCTCGTGGACGACCGGCGGGTCCTGTCCCACGCGGTAGAGCGTCTGCTTGATCGCGATCACGTCGGGATCGTCGGCGGCTTCGGAGAGCAGCCGGATCACCGGGTCGAACGATTCGTACGGGACGTGCAGGAAGAACGGGCCGTCCTGACGGATGCAGTCGAACATGGATTTCCACGCGGGACAATGCACCGAGGGCAGGGGCGGCAGCAGGGGATCGAGCAGATCGGCGTGCCCGGGGAGTTTCGTGAGCTCCATGAGGCCGCGCAAGTCGACCGGGCCCCGGCAGATCATGTGCTCGTCGCCGGTCACGGAGAGCGTCTTCAGCAGGAATTTCCGCGCGGTCGGCGACATCGCCGCCGAAGTCTCCAGCCGCACGATGGTGCGTTTGCCGCGCTTGAGCAGCATGGCCTGCATTTCGGCCAGCAGGTCGCCCGTGTCCTCGTCCGGGGTCAGGTCGCGGTCGCGCGTCACGCGGAACGCCGCGCACTCCAGCACGGCGCAGCCGGGGAAGAACACCTCCATCTTCGCGGCGATCAGTTCCTCCAGCGGGAGCAGCAGCTCGCCGCCGTCGCCGGATTCGAACCTGAGGAACCGCCCGGAACGGGTCGGGACCTCCATGAACGCCGTGCGGACGCCGTCCTGGCCGGGGCACTGCACGCGCACGAGCAGCTCCATGGCGAGGTTCGGGGCGAGCGGCGGATCGGATTCCGGGTCGACCGCGATCGGGGTCAGGACGGAACGCAGTTCGCGTTCGAAAAACTCCGCGGCCTTCGTTTTTGCCTCGGCGGGGAGTTCATCCCAGGCGACCACGCGGATTCCGTGCGCGGCGAGCGCCGGTTTCAGGTCGCGTTCCCAGCTGCCGTACTGGCGCGCCGTGAGTTGCCTGATGCGCAGGAGCAGGCGTTTGCGGAGTTCGAAGGGGGAGAAAAAATAACGGCCGCCGAACCGGGCGACCGAATCGGGCGCATGCCGGGCGAGACCGGCGATGCGCACCATGAAGAATTCATCGAGATTGCTGCTGAAAATGGACAGGAACTTGGCGCGTTCCAGCAGAGGCACGGCGGGGTCCATGGCCTCCTCCAGGACGCGGGCGTTGAACGACAGCCACGAGTCGTCCCGGAGAAGGATGCGCGGATGCCTGTCCTCTGCCGGGGAAGCCATGTTCCGACTGTTTCGCAGCGAAGCGGTGAATCCGAAGAATCAGTAGCGCTTCTGGGCGCTGCGGGCGAGGACGCGCAGACGCAGGGCGTTCAGCTTGATGAAGCCGGCGGCGTCCTTGTGATCGTACACGTCGTCCTTCTCGAACGTGGACAGATTGTCGTCGTACAGGCTGAACGGGGAACGGCGGCCGGTCACATGGCAGGCGCCCTTGAAGAGTTTCACGCGGACTTCGCCGGTCACGAACTTCTGGCTGTCGGTGATGGCGGCCTGGAGCATTTCGCGTTCCGGGGCGTACCAGAAGCCGTTGTAGATTAGCCGCGCGTAGGTCGGGATGAAGCTGTCGCGGAGGAACATGACCTCGCGGTCCATCGTGATCTCCTCGAGGCCGCGGTGCGCGGTGTAGAGGATCGTGCCGCCGGGGGTTTCGTACACGCCGCGGGACTTCATGCCCACGAAACGGTTCTCGACGATGTCGACGCGGCCGACCGCGTGCTTGGAGCCGAGCTCATTGAGCTTGCGCATGATGTTCGCGGGGGAGAGCGCTTCGCCGTTGACCTTCACCGGCACGCCCTTCTCGAACTCGATGATCACGTCCTCGGGCTCGTTGGCGGCCTGGGACAGCGGCTTCGTCATCACGGAGATGTCCTCTGGACATTCCTGCCACGGATCCTCCAGGATGCCGCCCTCGAACGAGATATGCAGGAGGTTGCGGTCCATGGAGTACGGCTTCTTCAGCGTGCTGGACACGGGGATGTTGTTCTTGTGGGCGTACTCAATCATTTCGGAACGGGAGCGGAAATGCCAGTTCGGGTCGCGCCAGGCGGCGATGATCTTGATGGACGGGTCGATGGCGTTCGCGTTGATCTCGAAACGGACCTGGTCGTTGCCCTTGCCGGTCGCGCCGTGGCAGATGGCGTCCGCGCCCTCGGCCTTCGCGACCTCGACGAGGCGCTTGGCGATGAGCGGGCG
>JAFYBD010000224.1 GCA_017540385.1 Lentisphaeria bacterium | reverse complement strand
TCGCCGCTTCGAATGGAGGCGATGGTGATCTCGTTCAGCGCCTTCGTGTGGACCAGGTTCAGTTTCGGGTCCTTCAGCAGCCAGCGGGCGCGCGCGAGGGTCTCGAACTCGGCGACGGACCGCGGTTTCGCGTAGAAGGCGTCCAGCAGAGGGGAAAGCTCCTTGGCGCAGCCGAGGATATCGCACGCGGCGAATCCGGGCCAGATGTTCTCGCGCGTCTCGACCATGCGGACATAGGCGTGCTTCAGCTCCTTGTCAACGGAGGGCATCCCGATCAGCGCGGTGAAGCATGCCTTGCGGATGTCGGCGTCCTCGGAATCCGCCGCGTCGTTCAGGATCTCGATCGCCTTGGGCGTGGCGATGTTCGTGAGGCCGAGGAACTGCTGGATCGGCGGCTCGCCGGAGGCGGCGACGCGTTTGATGGCGCGCTCCAGAGCGGGGATCGAGTTGTCGCCGAACTCGGAGAGATGGACGAGCGCGAACCGGTTCGTGAAGTATTCCTCGTCCTCAATGTCGAGGCAGTCGACGAGCAGGGAGATCAGGTCGGTGCCGTCCTTCAAGTCGACGTAGCGGAACAGCGTGTAGATGACGCTGATGTTGGCGGAGACGAACACGTGGAAATCCTCCGTGGCGCCGAGGTAGAGCGTGAAATTCTCGTACTGCGTCTGGAGCTTGCGCCACATGATGCCGTATTTCGTGTAGAAAAGCGACTGGAAGACCGGTTCCACCGGCTTGCCGATGGCGCTGAGGCGCAGCATGTTGGAAAGCCGGACCGCCTTGACCGGGACGAGTGTGATCGCGGCGAAGTCCTCCTTCACGTCCTCGTCTTCCTCCTCGGCGGCCGCGGCGGCCTCCGTTCCGTCCGATTCCTGCGGCTTGTCGAACGGCTTCACGTAGATGAGTCGCCAGGTCGGGATGACCTCGTCGGAAATGGAGCGGTTCAGGAGCGGTTCCTGACTGCGCTGAAGCGGCCTGTACGGATAGATCATCCGGTCCAGACGCTCCGTGATCTCCTTGATGACTTCGACCTGCGTCTTTTTCTTCGGTTTTTCCTCGGATTTCGCGTCTTTTTCATCAGCGTTCTTTTCCGGCTCGCCGGGGAGTTTTTTGATGACGGAGGCGGACTCCTCCGGTTCGTCGGGGAGCTTTTTGATCGGAGCGGCGTGAAGCAGGACGCCGGACGCCGCGAACAGGATCAGGCAGAGCGGAAGGAGCAGTCGTGTGCGAATGAGTTCAGGCATATCGGTTCTCCCTGGTCGTCAGGCCGAAGCCGGTTCGGATTCCCTGTCCCTGCGCCACGGCTTGCGCGGCTGCGGGACGTCGTCGTTCGGCTTGATCGTGCAGTGGTTCTCCCCGAGGAGAGCGTCGAGCTCGTCCAGCAGGGATTTCGTGACGTAGACGCGGAATGAGTTCGGCAGTTCGATGAACGCCGCCAGACGGGTCTTCGTGGCCGCGCAGATGAGCACGGGAACAGGTTCCGGGCCGGTTTTCTGCTTTTTCCGTTTCGGGACGAATTCGCCGGAATCCGGCTCCGATGCGGCCGGCTCCTCCGGGAAGAGTTCGGGCGGCGGCGTGGTGTGACGGGACAGGAGCTCACGTAATTTTTCGCAGGTGTCCGGCTTCATGCCGTCCTCGAACAGATTGACCTGAAGCGTGCCGGAGTTGTAGACCATGGCGTCCTCCAGCGGGATCAGGTCCTCGATCTGAAGCGAAACTTCGGCGTTTTCCTCGTCGCCCCGTTTGGTGACGGCACGGACGAAGACTTTCGCGCCCTCGACCAGAATGGAGGCGACCTCGGTGTAAAGGCGGTTGTAGCAGACGCATTCGATGGTGTCGGTGAGGTCTTCGATCTGGACCACGGCGAACGGTTTCGGGTTCTTGTCGTTCTTGGTGTACTTCTTCACGACCGAGGTCACGAGGCCGCCGAACTTGACGCCGACGTCGCCGGGCATACGGGAGATCTCCGCGAGGTTGGCCGTGGAGAACGTGTCGATGATCTTCTTCGAGGAGGAGAGCGGATGCCCGGACACGTAGAACCCGAGGAGCTGCTTTTCGTCCTCCAGCATCACGCTTTCGGGGAATTCGGGGATGTCCGGCGGGGGCTGCTCCTCGAATCCGGCGTCCTGCGGATCGTCCAGCATGTCGAACAGGCTTGCCTGGCCGGATTCGCGGTCGCGGCGTGCGGCGGCGGCCGAGGTCAGCGCGGAGTCGATCATTGCCATGAGCTGGGCGCGTTTGAGCCCGGTGGAATCCAGTGCGCCGCAGCGGATGAGCGCTTCCAGGCCCTTTGCGTTGAGCCCTTCCGTGCGTTCGGCGAGGTCGGAGAGCGAGGTGAACGGGCCGTCCTTCCGCGCCTCGATGATGACGGCGGAGATGCCCTGTCCGAACCCCTTGATGGCGCCGAGGCCGAAGCGGATGGCGTCGCCGTCGACGGTGAAGTTCACGTCGCTGGTGTTCACGTCGGGCGGCAGGATGCGGATGCCGGTGGTGCGGCATTCGTTGATGAGGAAGGTGAGTTTTTTCGCGTTGGAGAGTTCGCTGGTGAGCACGGCGGCCATGAATTCGGGGCGGTAGTTGGCCTTCAGGTAGGCGGTGCGGTAGGAGAGGAGCGCGTAGGCGGCGCTGTGGGACTTGTTGAAGCCGTATTCGGCGAACTTCTTGATGTTCTCCCAGATGCGCTCCGCCTGCGCCGTCGGGATGTTGTTCGTCTTCGCGCAGCCGTCGATGAACTTGTCGTGCTGCGCCTCCATGTCCTTGATCTTCTTCTTGCCGATGGCGCGGCGGAGGATGTCCGCCTGGC
>JAFYBD010000223.1 GCA_017540385.1 Lentisphaeria bacterium | reverse complement strand
ATACTCCGCCAGGCGCACACGGAAGCAGAAGCTTTACTTTCAAGTATACAGTTACCGAAAAGCCGGCGCGTGTCTGCCGCCATTGATGCCGTCCGGGAAAAATCTGATACTCAACGGCGATGCAGAGAAAGCAACGCACTTAAGCAGCAAGATATTGCAGATTGCAAAAAATAAGAAAATAACGTTTTTCGCCGGCGAGCCTCCCTTTCCAGCATACTGGAACCTGGCTTCATTCCGTCCTGAACAGAAGTTTGAAATCGAATCCTCCGCTGCTAATCCCATCAGCGGGAAAAGATCTTTCAGGATGAAGACAGCGGCTCATCCCTGTGGACTGTTTTCTTGTATGTTTACACTGCATGGCAGAGCAAATATATTTTTCCGCATCCGGGGCCGTGCCGGATCTGCGGCGGAAATATCCCTTTTGGCCTATACAGAAAAAAAGGTTCCTCCCCGTATAATCCCCGTGCTTCCCGTAAAAATTTTCAAAGAAAATCAGGTAATGACCTATTCGTTTTCTTTTGACCCGGCAGAATATTCCGTAAAGGGTGCGAAATTCCGTCTGCTGTTCCGGTGCCTCAACGGCGAAATCTTCTTCGACGATCGGAATCTCTTCAAGCTCGCGCCCGAAGCGCGCCGGGCGTTCCGTCTGCGCCACATCGGATTCGCCGACCAGTACGCCCGGATGCTGCCGCAGCTGACTGCGCTGGAGAACGTCCAGATACCGGCGGCCGGGGAGGGGAAAGACGTTTCCGCCCGCGCCGAAGAGCTTTTGACGGAATTCGGCCTCGGCAAACGCACGGAGCATTTCCCCTCCGAGCTCTCCGGCGGCGAACTTCAGCGCGTCGCCCTGGCGCGCGCCATGATCCTGGAACCCGAATTCCTGCTGCTTGACGAGCCGACCTCCGCGCTCGATTCGGCCCGGAGCGATTCCCTGCTGGAACTGCTCGGCCGGATCAACCACACCCACGGGACCGCGATCGTGCTCGTCACGCACAATCCGCGCGTGCTCGACTTCTTCCCCCGTTCGGTGAGCTTATGACCTCTCTCTCCCGTCTGTTTCTGCGCGATTTCCGGTATCACTGGAAAGGGCTTGCGTCGCTGGCCGCGGCCGCATGCCTGATCTGCGCTGTCCTGACGGGCGCATTTCTGATCGGCGACAGCGTCCGGGGCACGCTGCTGGACAACGTCTCGGCGAACGCCGCGTTCGCGCGATATCGGCAGAGGCTTCCCATTCCGATCTCGAGTCCGATCCGGGACGGATTGGGCGTGCTCCATGTGAAAGGATTCCTGGCAGACGGCATCCCGGTCGACGTCTATGCGGTCCCCGACGAAGCCCTTTCCGGGCGTCCGATCGCCGGCCGCGACGCCTGGGGCAGCCCGGCTCTCGCGAAGAAACTCCATTTGCGGGACGGCGCTATGCTCTCCGTCCGGATGCAGGAGCTGTCCGACATCCCGGCCGAAAGCGCCATGGGGAAGCCGCCGGAGCTCCGGCAGACGCCGTTCGTGTGGCGCGGCGAGTGGGACGAACCGGTGAGCGGCGTGAACTTCGACGATCCTCAGCTCGCGCCGTGCAGCCTCTTCGTGAGCCGCGGGGCCCTCACGCAGGCGCTGGACCTGCCGGAGACCGCCGTGAACGAGGTCTGGTCGCAGGAACCGATTCAGCTCTCCGACGACAACCTGTGGGATCTCTCCGGCCTCGTACTCGACGAATGGGAGGAGCGCCCCGTCCTGAAAAGCCGCTCGTATTTCCTGCCGAAAGCCCTTTCGGACGCCTTGCCCCCGGAAGCCTCGCAAATCCTGACACTGTTCGTGGAGACGCTGACGGACGGCGCGACGGATCTGTCCTATTTCTTCGCGAGCGCGATCAAGAACGGCCCAGTCCCCGTCGAACGAGGTCAGATTCTGGTCTCGTCCGGCCTGAAGGAACGCTTCAAAAGCACCGCCGAACTCACGTTTTTCACTTCGGATTCGTTCCGAAAGATCCTCCGCAAAACGGAGACGCTGGAACACGCCGGCACGGTCGACGACGCCCGCATCACGGACGTGCTTTCGCCTGAGATACCCGGCCTGACCGATTCCGCTGAGTGTTCGGGATGGGAGGCCGCGATCCCGATCGACTTCGACCGCATCCGCGACGAGGATGAAACCTACTGGAACGAGCACCGGAGCAAGCCGAAAGCGTACCTGAACTTCGATGAGGCACAGGAGATGTTCGCGCCCGGACAGTGCACCGCCGCGCTCTACCCCGCGGACTGGACCGCCGACCGTGTCCGGCAGGAAACGCTGAAGGTCCTCCGCACCATGCCGGAATACAACCGCGTGGAGTCTCTGGCGGACGTTTCGGCGGCACGCGTCAATCACGGCGTGCCGTTCGCGCCGCTGTTCCTCGGGTTGAGCTTCTTCCTGATCGTCTCCGGGCTGCTCGTGCTCGCGATGCTCCTGAAACTCCATATTCAGGACCGTGAATCGGAACTCGTGCTCCTGACCGACTACATGCCGCTCCGGCGCGTCCGCAGGTTCCTGCTGGCGGAATTCGCCGCCGCGATGACGCCCGGGATGCTCGCCGGGCTCCTCCTCGGCGCGGTCCTGTGCCGGTTCCAGATCCTGCTGCTGGAACACGCCTGGAACGGCATCGTGCTGATGGATCATGTGCGGTTCCACGGGCGGCCGCTCTCGTATCTGATCGCGTTTGCCGTATCGGCAGCCTGTGCGTGGCTGGTCGTGATGCTCTCGGTCAAATCCGGCCCCGCACGCCCGAAACTCGTCCTGGCACACTCCATGACCGTCCGCCCTGTCTGGCGCATCGGACTGCTCTCGCTGGCGCGCCGCTGCCGTCAGTACGCCCCGTGCGCGATCCTGCTGGTGCTGGGCTACCTCGGCACGCTCGGCGTCGGCACGTTCGGGATCAAAGCGCGGGGCGAAGACGCCTTCGGTTACGCCTATGTGGCCTCGACGCTCCTCCCGGTCGTGCCCGACTACGACCATCCGTTCCCGGCGGGAGGACTCCCGGTGCGCGTTCACGCCGCCGATCGCGCGGACTGTTCCGCCCTGCTGCAGGCGTCGCTCCCGACCGTGTACGGCGTCGACCTCGAGGCCCT
>JAFYBD010000222.1 GCA_017540385.1 Lentisphaeria bacterium | reverse complement strand
GGTGCTCCGCCGCGAAATCCGCCATCTGCTTCATCGAGGCCCCCTCGATGCGCCCCCATTTGGAGTAGGTGCCGTATTCCATGCGGTCGAAAATGAAAAAGCGGCGGCCGGGCAGCCCCGGCAGGACCGAGGTGTTCGAACGCGCCGTGAAGCAGTACATCGGGACCTCCGGGGGGATGTTCTCGCGGATGAACCGCGCGGTGGCGCGTCCGTGCGAGAAGGGATAATTCACCTCGCACCACACGAAGAACGGCAGCACGGCAACCTGGATCGCCAGCAGGACGGCCGCGGCGCATCCCGCGAGGACGGGGATGGCGGCCTGGATCCGTGCGGGGAGCTTCGAGAGGAACGCGAATCCCCGGTCGTCTCCGGACGACGCGATCCAGCAGGAGGCCACGACGCCGGCGAGCAGGAATCCGAGGTGGCGCATGGAGTGGAACCCCCCGACGAGCTGAAGCGAGAACGTCAGGACGAGGCAGGTCAGGAAGCATACGAGCGCGGAGCGGGATTTCCAGGCGAAATACAGCACGGCCGCGAGCAGGCAGACGGACCAGAGCGCGGCCGGGAGATACGTGAGGCCGGAGACGGATTCGACCGCATAAAGGATGCGTTCCTGCACATGCCCGATCAGCGCGCCCCCGCGACGGCTCACATACGACGAACCGAACCCGCCGCGGCCATTGTAAATCTCCGCGAGGGCGAGCAGGAATCCCGCGACGGCGACGACGATCGCGAGCGCGATCCGGCGGGTGAAGAGCTTTCGGGCGACGACCTCGTATCCGATGGCGGCGCAGAGTCCGCCGAGACACACCCACACCAGCAGATTGGTCGAGGCGCAGAGCGCGATCCCGCAGGCGAACCATACCGGCGCGCGGAAGCGGTTGCGCCAGTTCACCAGCAGGATCGCGAGGAGGAGGAGCCCCAGCGCGTAGTGGCGCGCGATCACGGTGTATTCGAACGCGAAAACGACGCTGAAGATCAGGGCGGCGCGCGTGAGCAGCCGGAACGGCGCCCGGCGCAGGATCAGGAACGCCGTGGCGCAGGAGACCGCCCAGTGCAGGAGGTTCACGCCGAAGATCGGGAGACCGCAGAGACGCACGAACGGCCAGGTGAAGAGGAACCACAGCAGGAACTGGCTTTCGTCCCGCATGTGCAGGATCAGCCCGGGGAGCGTATTGTCGCGGACGATCAGGAATCCCTGCGCCTCGTCGCGCCAGGGTTCGTGGAAGCAGACGGCCAGCAGCGTGACCGCAACGAAGAGAATCCAGACGACGAGTTCGGACGGAGTCGGACGGGACAGGGGACGCGCGGGGTCCGGCAGCGGGTTTCTCCCGCGGAGCCACCCCGAAAAACGCGCGAAACGCCCCCCGGACGAGGTCATGTCCGGAGGTCCTTCAGCCATTCGGCGAGCGCGTCGTGGAATTCCGGCCGGGCCAGCGCGAATTCGAGCGTGGCCTTCACGAAATCGAGCTTGCTGCCGACATCGTGGCGACGGCCGCGGAACACCAGTCCGAACATCGGCTGGACGGCGCACAGCGCGCGCATGGCGTCCGTGAGCTGGATTTCGCCGCCCTTCCCCGGCTTGCCGTTGCGCAGGAATCCGAAAATCTCCGGCGTCATCACGTAACGGCTCGCGATCGCGAGATTCGAGGGCGCTTCCTCGGGAGCCGGTTTCTCCACGAACGTCTTCACATGCACGAGCCCGTCGGGGTCCTCGACTCCGTCGACCACGCCGTAACGGTTCGTGAGCTCGCGGGGAACACGTTCCAGCGCGGTCACGGCTCCGCCGGCCTTCATGGCGGCGTCGATAAGCTGACGCGTGACCGGGACGCCGTTCGACGACGTGGTCACGGTGTCGCCGAGCAGGATGGCGAAGGGTTCGCCCGCGACGAATTCCTCCGCCCGGAGCACGGCGTCGCCGAGGCCCTTCAGCTCGGTCTGGGGGATGTAGGTCAGCTTCATGAGCCCGTCGATGGCCTCGAGGGATTCGAGCAGCGCGAGCTTGCCGTCGTGCCGGAGCCGGTCGTACAGCGCGGACACCGGGGCGAAATGCCGTCCGATGGCCTCCTTGCCGTCGCTCACGATGATCGCGGCCTCGGTGACGCCGGACGCCGCGGCCTCCTCCAGCACGTACTGGATGACCGGCTTGTCGACGACCGGGACGAGTTCCTTCGGCACGGCCTTGGTGAACGGGAGAAAACGCGTGCCGAAACCGGCTGCGGGGATGACTGCCTTGCGGACGGGATTCATGTGAGCTCCTTTCAGCGGATGATGTCGGGCCGGATGACCTCGATGGAGTAGCCGCGCATCTCCTCGCGCATCGCATCGAACGTATCCTCGCGGTAGAGGCCGATGATGGCGCCGCCGGAACCGGTGAACTTGGCGGAGGCGCCGTGCGAACGCGCGATCTGCACCATGCGGCGGTTTTTCTGGCTCACGGAGGAACCGCAGACCTCGCAGCGGAGGTCGAAATTGCGGTCGATGAGCGGCGGCAGCAGGTCGTAGCGATGCGTGGCGAGAGCGTCCCGGACCCGATCGGTCAGTTCGGCCCACTCGCGGATGGCGGCGTGAACAGCCGGCACGCCCGCTTCGTAGTCGAGCGCGAGACGGCTGTGGAGGATCTCCGACCCCTCGGCCAGGTCGGTGCGGTAGGCGATGAAGAGCGGCACGTCGTCGGGTATCTCGATGGGCTCGTAGATGCCGTAGCCGTACTGCTCCATGTGCGCCTTGTTGAAATCCATGTAGATCGGCGTCTGGTACACCTGGGCTACGCGGTCCTGAAGCCCGGCCTTGATGCCGAGTTCGTCCAGCTCGACCGAGAGCACCAGGTTCGCGAGGATCGGCTTCGGTATCTCGATCCCGAAAAACCGGATCATGGCCCGCATGGTGGCTGTGATGATCGCGGAGGAACCCGCCATGCCCAGGCGGTTCGGGATGTCGGACTGGTACCGCAGCGTGAAATTGTCGTCGCTCAGGCGGATGCCGGCGGTCTGACAGTAGGTGTGGAACGTCTTCACGCAGGCTTTCAGCAGGCGGATGCCGCCGTAGTAGCCGAACTTCACGATGCTCGCGCTGAGGTCGGCCATGTTCTCGTAGGTGTTGTAATCCAGCACCGACGGCAGAATCTCCAGGTTCGGCGACTCGTACAGCGTGACCTCGGCCGAGTAGTTGCGGAATACGAACGCGATGGTCTTGCCGAAATATCCGTCCGAGGGATTGCCGATGAGCGCAGCCCGCGGATATGCTTTTTCCCGAATGATCATGAATGGTCCTCTGCGTGGTTGATCCGGGCGATAATTGTGCGCCCGTTCCGAAAATATACACTGGATTCGCCCGAAATGCAACCCCGGAGCTTGACTTTTCGCCCGGTTTAGAATATATTATTCTAATAATCTGCCGCCGGAACCCCATTTCCCGGCGGGACCATGACCAATTCACAGGAGCACATGACAGAATGAACCGGATCATCGTGACCGGCGGCGCCGGATTTATCGGATCGGCCGTGGCCCGGCATATCATCAACGACACGCCGGACGCCGTCTGCGTGGTGGACAAGCTCACCTACGCGGGAAATCTGGAAAACCTCGCCCCCGTCGCGAAATCCGACCGGTTCAAATTCGAGAAGGTCGACATCTGCGACAAGGACGAGCTCGACCGCGTGTTTACGGAGTTCAAGCCAACGCACGTGATGCACCTCGCCGCGGAAAGCCACGTGGACCGCTCCATCGACGGTCCGGGCGAGTTCATTCAGACCAACATCGTCGGCACCTACACGCTGCTGGAAGCCGCGCGGAAATACTATCACGGACTGGACGACGCCGGTAAAGCGAGGTTCAAGTTCCACCACATTTCCACGGATGAGGTATACGGCGACCTGAACGGTCCGGAGGACTTCTTCCGCGAGACCACGCCGTATGCGCCGAGTTCGCCGTACAGCGCCAGCAAGGCGTCGAGTGACCATCTGGTTCGCGCGTGGAAACGCACGTTCGGGCTCCCGACCGTGGTCACGAACTGCTCGAACAACTACGGGCCCTACCATTTCCCGGAGAAGCTCATCCCGCTGGTCATCCTGCACGCGCTGGACGGCAAGGGGCTTCCGGTGTATGGTGAAGGCTTGCAGATTCGCGACTGGCTCTATGTCGAGGATCACGCGAGGGCGCTTTACCTCGTAGCCACGCAGGGCGTTCCCGGCGAGACGTACAACATCGGCGGTCATAACGAGAAGAAGAACATCGAGGTCGTGAAGAAGATTTGCGCGCTGCTCGATGAGCTCAGACCGCGCGCCGACGGCAAATCCTACGCAGAACAGATCGTCCACGTGAAGGACCGTCCCGGCCACGATCTGCGTTATGCGATCGACCCGTCGAAGATCGCACGCGAACTCGGCTGGAAGCCTCAGGAGACGTTCGAATCCGGCATCCGCAAGACGGTGCTGTGGTACCTCGAACACAAGGACGACTGGTGCGCGCACGTGCTCAGCGGGTCGTACAAGATGGAACGCCTCGGGACAGGAGAATAACATGAAAGGCATCGTTTTAGCAGGCGGCGCGGGCACGCGTCTTCACCCGATCACCCGCGGCGTCTCGAAGCAGCTCCTCGGCGTGTACGACAAACCGATGGTCTACTACCCGATCAGCGTGCTCATGCTGGCGGGCATCCGTGACCTTCTGATTATCACCACGCCGGAGGACCAGGCGAGTTTCCAGAGACTGCTGGGCGACGGCTCGCGCTTCGGCGTGAATTTCAGCTACGCCGTCCAGCCGAAACCGGAAGGGCTCGCGCAGGCATTCCTGATCGGCGAAGAGTTCATCGGCTCCGACCGAGTGGCGCTCGTGCTCGGCGACAACATCTTCTACGGTGCCAATCTCAGCAAACTCCTGCACAACGCCGCAGACCGCGAGGTCGGCGCGACCGTTTTCGGCTATCATGTGTGCGACCCGGAACGCTTCGGCGTGGTCGAATTCGATTCCGAGGGGAAAGCGATCTCCATCGAAGAGAAACCCGCAAAGCCGAAATCGAACTACGCCGTGACCGGGCTGTATTTCTACGACAACGACGTCGTGAACATCGCGAAAAGCATCAAGCCGTCCGCTCGCGGCGAGCTCGAGATCACCGCCGTGAACAACGAATATCTGAGCCGCGGCCAGCTCCATGTCGAGATTTTCAAGCGCGGCTACGCCTGGCTCGACACCGGCACGCACGACAGCATGCTCGACGCCGCGAACTTCATCCGCACGGTCGAGACGCGTCAGGGACTCCAGATCGCCTGCCTGCAGGAGATCGCCTACGAAAACGGCTGGATGACCGCCGACGACGTGCGCGACAGCGTGCAGGATATGCTCAAAACCGAATACGGACAATATCTTCTGAGGTTGATTGACGAATGAACATCATCGAAACAGCACTCCCCGGCGTGCTCATCATCGAGCCGAAAGTCTTCGGCGACGCACGGGGCTATTTCTTCGAATCCTGGAATCAGGCGGCGTTCGAGGCCGCCGGCATCACCAACAAATGGGTCCAGGACAACGAATCCAAATCGTGTTACGGCGTGCTCCGCGGGCTGCATTATCAGGCCGCACCGTACACGCAGGCGAAGATCGTCCGCGCCATCGCCGGCACCGTGCTGGACGTGGCGGTCGACATCCGCAAAGGTTCGCCCACCTTCGGCAAACACGTCGCGGTCGAGCTCTCCGGCGAAAACAAGCGCCAGCTGTACATCCCGCGCGGGTTCGCCCACGGGTTCGCCGTGCTCAGCGACGAGGCGGTTTTCGCGTACAAGTGCGACAATCCCTACGCGCCGGCCGCCGACCGCGGCGTGCTGTTCAGCGATCCCGCCATCGGCATCGACTGGCGCATCGATGTGAGCAAGGCTCTGCTCTCCGAAAAGGACAAAAAACACCCGTTGCTCGCACAGATCGAACCGTGGGAGGACGTGAAATGAAGCTCCTCATCACCGGCGGCAAAGGCATGCTCGGCCGCACGCTCCAGAACGAGTTCAAGGACTGCGAGATCGTGATCGCCGATCTGCCCGAAGCCGACATCACCGACGCCGCCGGATTCGACGCGTTTCTGGCCGCAAACAAGCCCGACGCCGTGATCCACTGCGCCGCCATGACCGCGGTCGACAAGTGCGAGACCGAGATCGAATTCGCGTACAAGCTGAACGCGTTCGGCACCGCGAACGTCGCCGCCGCCTGCAACCGTCACGGGGTGAGGTTGATCGCCATCTCCACGGACTACGTCTTCGAGGGCGATTCCGACCGCCCGTACAACGAATTCGACCGGGCGACCGGCGGCAACACGATTTACGGCAAGAGCAAATTCGCGGGCGAAGAGGCCGTTCGGACGCATTGTCCGAACCATGTGATCTGCCGCATCTCCTGGCTCTACGGGCACGGTGGACCGAGTTTTGTCCACGCCATGATGTCGCTCGCAGACGGCACGCGTCCGATGCTGAAAGTCGTCGCCGACCAGCACGGCAATCCGACTTCGACGACCGCCGTGGCGCGTCAGCTCCGCAACATCCTCGCGAAGCCCGACCTCGTCGGCACGTTCCACCTCACCTGCGAGGGCGAAGCCACGTGGTTTGAGTTCGCACAGGAGATATTCCGTCTCGCAGGAAAAACGCAGGCCGTTTCCCCCTGCACCACCGACGAATTCCCGCGTCCCGCGCCGCGTCCGAAAAACTCCCGCCTCGACAAGATGATGCTCCGCCTCGCCGGGCGCCCCCCGATGCCCGACTGGCACGACGCCCTCGCCGAGTTCATGCGCTCAGAATTCCCCGGCTAATCGCCCACTCATCGCATTTCTCAGCTGTTCGCGCCTCGCGGTTACCAAACACGATGTCGTGCGTCAGCACGTCTACCTAGGAGCGCCAGCGACCCCAGCGAAGCGACAAACTTTTTCCCCCGTCCGCAAGCGTAGCCGCGCACAAAAAATAGTGCAGGCGTTGCCTGCGCGTCTCGCGGTAATCAAGACTTCTCGAGCTTCAGCTCGCCTTCCAAGGAGCAGAGCGAGCTCGCGAGCGTAGCGACCCCCGGAGGGGACCGGGCATCGACACCATCATTAACCCTTTTGCTCGCACACTACCCGGCTGTTCACGTTGCTCCCAACGCAGTCATGTTGAGGCTGTTTTCTTTATTATTGATGTGCAAAATAACTATATTTATTTTGCAATCAAATAAAGATTTATGCTTGCCAATTTGGGGTAGTGTCTGTGGGGAGACGCAAACTCAAATCAAGTGCTACGGATGTGCCTTCCATCGCCAGTCTCCAAGCAAAGAGTCTCCAAACCAAGCCCAAATCACAAAAACAATCAAAAAAAAGTCGATAAAGCACTTGATTTTCCTTTGACAAGGTGTAAATTGATGTTTGGAAGCGGTCTCCGAGAAAGGACTCCGTAAAAAAACAAAAGATAATTCCCAAAACACTCAACCCAACACTTGCAATCCCAGTATTGAGGGTGTGTAGTAATGATATCAAATGGCTCCGCAAGAATTGCATAACCATTGTTTTCGTATAGAGGAGTATAATAAATATGAACACTTATGGAAAAATCTTCGCCATATTAACTGTTTGTATGTTGATGCCTCTAATGATTGGATGTTCAAGTGTAAAAACCTGTAATTATACTGAGTCTGAGAGCCTTTATGCTATTGCGAGCAAAGAGAATACGGATACAGACCTTTTAGAAAAAAAAGCGTTAGCTGTTTTTGTGACGGAGAGTAAGTCTCCTGTTACTTTTTCCTTGTCCCAAAGATCAAATCGAGATGGAGACGCAACTGCTAAAATAGATTCTTCCTCATATGCAGCGTTTTTCTTAAATCCAGGAGTATATTACTTTCAGAGGACTTCAAAAATATCAGTAAAATCTGGAGATATTGTTTATATTTTGTGTTCTGGAGAAAAGTCAAATCGCCTTTCTGTTGAAGAATTCAAGAAAAAATATGATGGGCTCTTCTTAACAGAGGAATGTTCAGGCACAAATTCAATTGTTCCAGCACAACATCTAGTCCCAGATTTAGTCGGAGGTGCAAAAAGGTTTGGTTATTATACAGGAAAAACGATTGGTAATATTCTGGCTTCTCCTTTTTATGTGTTATGGGGAAGTTGCTTCATTTTAGCTAATGCCTCAAAAGGTGCCATAGATTCCGGTAGTCCTGCTTACATGGTAGGTGGCTTTTTAGTTTATGGACTGACTTTTTGGGCAATTCCAGAAGGGTATAATAATCTCATTGAAGCAAGTGACTTTTCCGGACGTGGATCTACGCTTCAAACCACGTCAAGAAGTATAAATACATCCGAATTATCCTCTGTTGTAGTCAACGAGAATGCATATGGCTTGGGTGTACATTCGGATCAATATGGAAGACCTATTCGTTATTCCGTTCCCAATGGGGTTCCAGGTGAAACTTTGAAAGTTCAACAGAATGCATATGGCTTGGGTGTACATTCGGATCAATATGGAAGACCTGTAAGGACAGAGCCTGGTTTTTGATGCTATAAAGTCGGTCGGGTTTTGCTCCGCCCCTGCCCTCCGACAATCCAACACATTTACACCTATCAAATCAAGAAATCTGTCCAACCAACGGGGTACGACGCAATTCTGTTTGGCTAGAGTAATACATGAGATGCGAGGTGGAGAAATGAGTGAGAGTCAACGGGTAGGAATTAAGCCGGGTTGTGTAACACTTGCCGCTTCGCTGGGGTCGCTGGCGCTCCTTGGTAAGCTCGCTTACGCTCGACTATTTCTTTGTTTACCGCGAGGCGCGCAGGCAGGAATTTGCGAAAAAGTCAAGGTCGGGGGGGCGTTTGCCGCTTCGCTGGGGTCGCTGGCGCTCCTTGGTAGGCGAGCTAAAGCTCGACTGATTCCTTTACCGCGAGGCGCGGCAAACAAAGCTGGTACCCGCCTTGCGACAAGGAAAGCACAACGTGCGCTTAATGCTTCCGCTGGGCGAAGAGCCAGTCGAGCGTGGCGTAGTCGTTGTAGCAGACGTCCCACGCATTATGCGCGATGAGCGGGTATTCGCGGTAACTGCACTGCGTATTTCCGGCCTCCTGCAGGAACTTGAAGAAATCGCGCGTGAGCTCGGTCCGCACGGTCTCGTCGTAGTCGCCCTGATACAGCGCGATCGGCATGTTCTTCAGGCGTTCGGCCTCCTCGCGGGTCCCGCCGCAGCAGATGGCCACGCAGGCCGCGAACAGCTCGTTGTTGCGTCCGGCGAGTTCGACCGCGCCGTGTCCGCCCATGGAGAATCCGGTCACGTAGATGCGCGCGGGATCGGCGTCGTATTCCGCCATCTTCGCCCGCACGAGCTTCGGCAGGTTCGCGAACACGCTTTCCGGCCGGATGATGCCGTCTCCGCCGCGCTGAACGTTGTTCCCCCAGCCCTCCGTGGCGGGGCACTGCGGCGCGAGCAGGACGACTTTCGTGTCCGAGTGCGCGAGGATGTAGGAGACGATTTCGGCGAATCCGTAGCGCAGATGCGACCGGTTGTCGCTGCCGCGTTCGCCCACGCCGTGCAGGAAAACGAGCACGGTCGGCTTGCCCGCCGCGTCCATATTGTACACGCCCTCGCAGTAATTGATCCCGATCCCGTCGGCGTCGAACGTCTTGGCGGTCACGCGGGTGTTTCTGAAGATCGCCTCGTCCTTCTGCGCCTGCGTCGCGCCGTTCGGGAGGAGCGGGAAAAGCGGCTGTTCCCGGTCGGCCGCGTAGGTGTTGGCGGGATGGTTGCCGCCGGACTGGCAGCAGCAGGACGCGAGCATGGCCGAAGCGGAGAGACAGACGGCGGAACCGATGAGCTTGAACGGATGATTCATGGGCGACTCCTTCGTGAGGGGAAAACGATGTCGAAAAGGGTGTGAGATCGCGCCTAATATACCCCGCGGACGGCGTTTTGTCAAATGGCCCCGTGCGAACCCGCTGAAAATGCGGAAAAAGCGTCCGGTCCACTGGAAACGGACGGCATCATGCGGTATATTATAGCATGAAAAACCAACGGAAACAACCTGAAACGAAACAGCAGCCGGGCCGGATGCGCCTGGTGGGGCAGTTCCTGCGCGGGAGCAAGCGGTATTTCGTGCTCGCGGCGGTCTTCACGTCGCTCGTGTCGCTCCTCGATCTCCTGAACCCGCAGATCATCCGTTTCACGGTCGACTCGGTGCTTGGCGGACTGGAACCGGAGCCCGGCACGCTGACGGCGCTGCTGCCGAAGCTGATGGGCGGGGCGGAGTTCATCCGCGGCCATCTGTGGATTTCGGCGGCGGCCGTGCTGACGGTGTCCGCGGCGTCGCTGATCTGCCGATACCTCTTCCAGCTCGCGAACGCGGCGGGCGCGGAGACGCTGGTGGAGACGATGCGCAATCAGCTCTTCGGCCACATCCAGCATCTGCCGTTCGCCTGCACATGTCCCACCGCACCGGCGACATCATCCAGCGGTGCACGTCCGACGTGGACATGGTGAAACGGTTCCTCTCCGAACAGCTCACGTCCATCTTCCGCATCACCATCCTGATCGTGCTGTCGCTGTGCTTCATGTTCAGCATGAACGCCACCCTGGCCGCGCTCGCGTCCATCGTGATCCCGCTGGTCGTGGGCTCCTCGGTGCTGTTCCACCGGAAGATCGCTTCGAAGTTCCTGGAGTGCGACGAGAACGAGGGGAAACTCTCGACCATCGTGCAGGAGAACCTGACCGGGGTGCGCGTGATCCGGGCGTTCGGGCGGGAACAGTACGAGGTCGCGAAATTCGACGCGCAGAACCGTTACTACGTGTCGCTGTGGATGAAGCTCGGGCGCATCCTGAGCCTCTTCTGGGTCACGGGCGACTTCATCAGCATGCTGCAGGTGCTGCTCCTGCTGGTCTGCGGCTCGGTCCTCGCGATCCGGGATCAGCTCACGGCAGGCGAATTCATCGCGTTCCTCTCCTACAACGGCATGCTGATGTTCCCCATCCGCCACCTCGGACGCATGATCTCCGAGCTCAGCAAGGCCGGCATCTCGCTGAACCGCATCCACGACATCATGGCCGCCCCGGAGGAGACCGACCCGCCGGACGCGCTCACGCCGCCGCTCGATGGCGACGTGGTATTCGACCGCGTGAGCTTCGGCTACGAGGGCTGCCCCGAGCTGCTCCACGACATTTCGTTCACGATCCCCGCAGGCACCGTGTTCGGCGTCCTCGGCGGGACCGGCAGCGGCAAGTCCACGCTGATGCACCTGCTGTGCCGCCTGTACGACCTGAAACCGGGCTGCGGCAGCATTTCCGTCGGCGGCGTCGACGTGGCGCGGATGAAACGCGACCATCTGCGGCGCGGCGTGGGGATCGTCCTGCAGGAGCCGTTCCTCTTCTCGCGCTCGATCGCCGACAACATCGGGATCGCCGCCCCGGGCGGAGTCGACATGGACGCGATCCGCGCGGCCGCCCGCACCGCCTGCGTGGAGGAGACGATCGACCGGTTCAAGGACGGGTTCGACACGGCCGTCGGCGAACGCGGCGTGACGCTGTCCGGCGGGCAGAAACAGCGCACCGCCATCGCGCGTCTGCTGGTCGGTCACCCCCCGATCATGATCTTCGACGATTCGCTGTCGGCGGTCGACGCGGAGACCGACGTGAAGATTCGCCGTGCGCTCCGGCACGATTTCAAAGGCCGCACGGTCATCCTGATCTCGCACCGCATCGCCACCTTGATGGAGGCCGACCGCATCCTCGTGCTGTCGAACGGCCGCATCGTGGAGACCGGCTCGCACGACGAGCTGATGAAGCGCGACGGCATCTACCGGCGCAATTACGAACTCCAGATGAGCGCAGCGGAGGCGGAAACGCCCGGCGCGCAGGGTGCCCCCGCCCGGGAGGATGAACGATGAGCGGCACGAAACAGCTTCACGACGCCGAACACGTCCGTCTGCCGTGGTTCGGCATCCCGGCCCTGCTGCCGTTCCTGCGGAGTTTCCGGCGGCCTATGCTGATGATGGTCGTCTTCGGCCTCACCGGCGGCACGTTCGACATCTGCCTGCCGCTCTTCCAGCGGTACGCCATCGACCACTTCATCACCGAGCGCACGCTCGACACGCTGCCGGCGTTCATCCTGCTGTATCTGCTCTTCATCACCGGGTCCTTCCTGCTGAACTACGGCGCGTTCTATCAGGCGTTCTTCATGGAGATGCACGTCTCGCTCGAGCTCCGCAAGGCGGCGTTCGACCACCTGCAGACGCTGTCCTTCTCGTTCTTCAACCGGAACAGCGTGGGCTACGTCCACTCGCGGATCATGAGCGACACCGAGCGCATCTCGTCGCTCGTCTCCTGGCACGTCATGGAGGCGGTCTGGACCGTGATCTTCATGTTCGGCGCGCTCGTCATCATGTTCACGATCCACTGGAAACTCGCGCTGGGCGTGGGGCTGGTCCTGCCCGTGGCGGCGCTGGTGATCGCGGTCTTCCAGCGGTCGCTTTTCCGCATCAACCGCAAGATCCGCGAGCTCAATTCGCGCATCACGGGCGACTTCAACGAGGGCATCACCGGGGCCCGGACCATCAAGACGCTCGTCGCCGCCGACCGCGTCTGCGCGGATTTCCGTGCCGACACCCGCGAGATGAAACGGACCTCCGTGCTCGGGATGCACTACCGGTCGCTCTTCACGGCCACGGTCGCGTTCGCGTCCTCGCTGGCGCTGGCGATCGTGCTGTGGCGCGGCGGGCTGCTCACGCGCGAGGGCGTGATGGAGATCGGCACGCTCTCCATGTTCATGTCCTACGCGATCAGCATGATGGAGCCCTTCTTCTGGATCTCCTCCGCGCTCTCCGAACTCATCGCCGCGCAGGTCAATATCGAGCGTTTCTCCCGGCTCGTGAACACCGCGTCCGACGTGGCCGACACGCCCGAAGTCGTCGCGAAATACGGCGACGCATTCCACCCCAGACGCGAGAACTGGGAACCGCTGGACGGCTCGGTCGAATTCCGCGACGTCTCGTTCCGCTACCCCGACGGCGACGAGACGATCCTCGAACATTTCAACCTCACGGTGCCGCAGGGCGCGAACATCGCGCTCGTGGGCGAGACCGGAGCGGGCAAATCTACGCTCGTGAACCTCGTCTGCCGCTTCTTCGAACCCACGGCCGGGCAGGTCCTCATTGACGGCCGCGACGTGCGCGAACGCTCCCAGCTGTGGCTGCACAGCCACATCGGATACGTCCTGCAGACCCCGTACCTTTTCTCCGGCACCGTCCGCGAAAACCTGCTCTACGGCAACCCGGACGCCACCGAGGAGGAAATCGAGCTCGCCGTGAAACGCGTCTCCGCGGACCGCGTGATCGCGCGCATGGGCAACGGCCTCGACAGTCAGGTCGGCGAATGTGGCGACCTGCTCTCCACCGGCGAAAAACAGCTTATTTCGTTCGCGCGCGCCATCCTCGCCGACCCGCGCATCCTGGTGCTGGACGAGGCCACGTCCTCGGTCGACACCGTGACCGAGAAAATGATCCAGGACGCCATCGGCGAAGTCACCCGAGGCCGGACGTCGTTCGTGATCGCGCACCGCCTGTCGACCATCCGCAGCGCCGACCTC
>JAFYBD010000221.1 GCA_017540385.1 Lentisphaeria bacterium | reverse complement strand
TCAGAAGATCGGCGTCAAAGAGGAGCGTAAAGGCTTTGCAGCTGTCCGCGCCAAGCCATTTGCCGCCATCAACAGCCCTCTCATATACATAGATTTTACCATTCGTACCCGTCCTTGAAACAGTCTCCGTTCTGTAACTTCTGACGGTCGGATACCAGCCGTCATAGCTCATGGCATATTGGAAGAAGGCTTTGCCGATTTGGGAAAGGTGGCTGGTGCAGTTGATCTCTCTTTCATGTTCCCTGAGCGTGATGATCGTGGGAAGAAACATCAAGCAAAAAACGACAATCGCTCCTACGAGCATAACTACGAAAAGCTCGACCAAAGTGAAGCGTCTGACTTGTTTTTTCATGGTTGTTTTCCCATGTTTTGTGATGTAAGCAAATGGCAGCAAAATATACCACCTCAACCCGCAAAAGTCAAGCCCAGGTTCCGAGCCTGATGCGCTGTCTCTGCCGCAGGGGGGAGGGGGCGTGCCATCGACGGTTTCACGTCGTCTGGTTCGCAGGGGTTGGGATGTCAGTTCCGCTTCGCTCGGCAATGAGCGAATCAATATCGTCAAAAGCGTTCTGAAGGCGTTCGCAATGATAGATTTCATACATGTCGTAGATGAAATCCGTCAGGTCCAGCTTGTCCCAAAGCGCAAGTATCTTGTCGGCACTTGTGTTTTTATAGGCGGCGTAGCGCTCGATCAAGTAAATGAAAAACTCGCTGGGCTTGCTCATTCGTCCGTCCATCAAATCACCGGGCGCGAGAGGCGGTTTTCTTCTTCGCGGGAACGGGTTTCTTCGCGGGAGATTTCGATGCGGCCTTTGCGGGGGCGGACTTCTTCGCCGGAGCCTTTGCCGAGGGCTTCTTCGCGGCCGGGGCAGGGGATTTCGCCGGGGCAAGCGGTTTGACCTGCTGCGCCGACGGGCTGCTCTGAGGCGGGGGAGGTGGCGGCGGGATCGGTTTCATGGTTTCCGCGGCGGCCTGCTGTTCCTGATTTCGTCTGGCGGCCCGCGGGTTCAGCGGATTGATGGCGCTCGGGGGATAGCCGAGCTTCTGATGGAACTGCTTGGAGAAGAAGAACTGGTCCTTGTATCCGAGATTGAACGCCGTTTCTTTCACGCTCACGCCGCGCATGAGCATGTTCACGGCCTCCTCCATGCGGCATTGGATCTGGTATTCGCCGATATTGTGTCCCATCACGCGCATGAAATGCTGCCGGAGGGAGGGATAACTGAGCGGGAGATCCTTCAGGAGCTCCGGGAGCGAACGGTTGTCAGTAAGGTTCTCGAGGATGATCTTCTTGATGTCGGAGGTGATGCGGTCGGAGAAATCCTCGCGGCGGCTCTTCAGGAGCTTGGTGATGAGGGAGAATATCTCGAGCGGTATCTTCGACTGGTTCGTCTCGTTGTTCATGAACGTGATGAAGTCGAAGCACTCGTTGAGGAGCGCGAGCGAGAGGTCGATGTCGCGCACTGGGGTCTGCGTGTGGAGGCAGAAGATGTGTTTGCACATCGGGTAGATCCAGCTGTCGTCCTGGCCGGGCATGTTCTTCAGCTTCAAATAGCCCTCGCGCTTCTCGTCCAGCTCCATGTGGTCGTGCGGCTCGGCCCCGCCGTAGTCGGCAGGATCGTCGCTCATGAAGTGGCAGGAGATGTAGAATTCGAGCCAGCGGCTGTTCTCCTCGATGAACGTGGAGTGTTTGCGGCGGGGGATGCGGAAGAAGAGCTTGCCGGGCATGAGGGGGTATTCCGTGCCGTCCTCGTCGACGTAGGTGCCGCGTCCGCGCAGGATCACGGAGACGGAGAAGAGCGGGAAGGAGCCGCCGAGCCAGTCGACGGTGGTATCTTCCTTTTTGAGGATGCCGGCGGAAAAGACGTCGCGCCCGATGGTACGGAAGATGCCGCTGTACTCGCGGTCGAATTTTTTAGGAAGCTCGAACATAGTTCCGTTCATGTTTGCCAGGTTTGGAGGCCCGGCGGGGCCCCGCTCGAATCCGTTCCGGCCGACTGTGCGATCCGGAATTATTCTACAATACCATATAATATCCGAAATTCAAGCTCGAAATGCGGAAAAACTGCGAAAAAAACGGGGATTCGCGGGCTTGCGGCGGTTGATCGGGCGCCCGCGGGCGGTTTTGAAACGGGGAAACGCGCGGTCAGGATTGCGCGGATGCGGCGGCGGATGCGATGGCGGCGAGCGTCGCGGCGACGTTGTGGACGCGGAGCGCCTGGACCCCGGCGCGGCAGAGGTCGAGCTGAAGCCGCGCGGTGGCTTCGTCGCGGTCGGCGGGGCAGGGGATGCCGAACATCCGGCCGATGAAGCCCTTGCGGGAGATGCCGTAGAAGAGCGGATAGCCGAGCGCGTGGAACTCCGCGGCGCGGCGGATGAGCGTCATGTTCTGCTCGTCGGATTTCGAGAACCCGACGCCGGGATCGAGCATGATGCGCGCGGGATCGACGCCTGCCCGGACGGCCTTCTCCGCGGCGAGACGCAGGAACTCCGCGACGTCGCCCACGAGGTCGCCGTAAACGAGGTTCTCCGGCGCCTGCATGGTGTCGGGGGTACCGCGCATGTGCATCACGATCAGCGCGGCGCAGTGCTTCGCGACGACCTCCGGCATGGCGGGGTCGTATTGCAGCCCGCTCACGTCGTTCACGCAGTCGGCTCCGGCGGCCAGTGCGGTGTCGGCGACCGCGGCCTTGCGCGTGTCGACGCTGAGGAAGAGATCGGGGAAACGCGCCCGGATGAGCTTCAGGGGCGGCAGCAGACGGCGTATCTCCTCGTCGGTCGGGACCGCCCCGGAACCCGGCCGCGTGGATTCGGCCCCGAGGTCGATGGCGTCCGCACCGTCGGCGACGAGCCGTGCGGCGAACTCCGCGGCGGCTTCCGGCGCGTCGTGCAGGCCGCCGTCGCTGAACGAATCCGGCGTGAGGTTCAGGATGGCGAAAAGACGCGGCCGGGAGAGGGCCCCCGGCCGCGTGGAGTTCAGATCGCGGAAGAATGTGTCAGAACGGGACATTGCCGTCGCCATTGTCTCCGCCGAGGTCGGTCGGATCGACGTAATCGTCATCCTCTTCCTCGGATTTCTTCGCCGGAGCGTCGTCGTCGAAATCGTCGTCGCCGCCGGATTCTTCGCTGGTCTCGGGTTCGGCCTCCTCATCCTCGCGGACGGGACGCGGTTCGCCTGCCGCGGCGAAGATGCCGGTGTTCTCGTCGTTCTCTTCGGCCGGGGCCTCCTCCTCGACCTTCATCACAGTGGAGACGCCGATGATGCGGTCGTTCTTGCGGAGGTTGATGATGCGGACGCCCATGGAGTTTCTGCCGACGAGGCGGATCTCGTCGACTCTGGTGCGGACGACCTGGCCGCGCTGGGTGGTGAGGATGATGTCCTCGCCGCGGTGGACCTTGATGGCCGCCACGACGGTCTCGCCCTCGGCGAGCTTGATGTTGCGCACGCCCATCGCGCCGCGACCGGTGAGGCGGTAGGCGTCGACGTAGCTGCGTTTGCCCATGCCGCTGCTGGTCACGACCAGGAGCTGCGGCTTGGAGGCGTCTTCGGGGATGGCTTCACCGTCCTGATCGGCTGCGGTGTCGGCTTCGGACTCGGCTTCGGCCGCTTCGTCGGCGGCTGCCGCGGCTTCGTCAATCACGGAATCGTCCGCGCCGTCCAGAGCCGCGAGGTCTTCGACGGAGTCGGCGTCGACGTCGGCATCGGTGAGCGTCTCGACGACGGGCGGCAATCCGGTCGCGACGACCTCCATGCTGACCACGTAGTCGCCTTCGATTTTGAATTTGATGCCGTGGACGCCGCGTGCGGCGCGTCCCATCGGGCGGACCTTCGATTCGCTGAAGCGGCAGGCCATGCCCTTGGCGGTGGAGAGGATGATCTCGCTGGAGCCGTCGGCGAGGTCGGCGGCGATCAGGTCGTCGTCCTCCTCGATCACGAGGGCGCGGATGCCGACCCTGCGGAGGTTTTTGAACGCCGCCAGCGGGGTCTTCTTGATGATGCCGTTGCGCGTGGCCATGACGATGGCGGTGCCGGGCTGGTCGAACATCGCACGGTTCACGGTCACCATGGCGCGGATCTGTTCGTCCTTCTCGAACTTGATGAGGTTCACGATGGCCTTGCCGTTGCCGGTGCGGGCGCCTTCGGGGATGTCGTAGACGTTCAGCCAGTACATGAAGCCGCGGTTCGTGATGAAGAAGATGAGGTCGTGGCTGTCGGCGCTGAAGAGACGTGCCACATGGTCCTCTTCCTTGGTGCTCATGCCGATGACGCCCTGGCCGCCGCGATGCTGCGTGCGGTAGGTGTCCGCCGGGACGCGTTTGATGTAGCCGGTGTCGGATACGGTGATGATGCAGGAGTGACGCGGGATCAGGTCGGCGATGTCGATGTCGCCGTCGTCGTAGGTGATCTGCGTGCGGCGCGGATCGGAATACTTGTCGCGGATGGCGGCGAGTTCGGTCTTGATGAGCTCCATGCGTTTTTCGCGGCTGGCGAGGAGTTCCTCCAGCTCGGCGATGCGCGCCATGATCTCGTTGTACTGGTTCTCGAGGTCGTCGACGGCGAGGTTTGTGAGCTGGTGGAGGCGCATGTTCAGGATGGCTGCCGCCTGGATGGCGTCGAGCTCGAACCGCGCCATGAGGGCCCTGCCTGCGGACTCGCGGTCGCGGGACTCGCGGATGATCTTCACGACTTCGTCGATGTTGCGGACGGCGATCAGCAGACCGGCGAGGATGTGGGCGCGTTCGCGTGCCTTGCGGAGCTCGAACTCGGCGCGGCGGGTCACGACCTCGAACCGGTGGTCGATGAAGGCCTGGAGAATCTGCACCAGGTTCATCACGCGCGGACGGTTGTGGTCGACCACGAGCATGTTGCAGCCGAATGCGGATTCGAGCTGGGTGGTGGCGAAGAGCTGGTTCAGGACCACGTTCGCCATGAACCCGCGCTTGATGTCGATCACGATGCGGATGCCGATCTTCTTGTTGGATTCGTCGCGGAGGCCGGAGATGCCGGTCACGCGTTTTTCCTTCACGACGTCGGCGATCTTCTTGACGAGCAGTTCCTTGTTCAGCGCGTAGGGGATCTCGGTCACGATGATCTGCTCGCGGTCGTTCTTCTCCACGATCTGCGTTTTCGCGCGGATCTTCAGCACGGCGTGGCCGGTCTCGTAGAGCGCGCGGACGGGGTTGATGCCGCAGATGATGCCGCCGGTGGGGAAGTCGGGGCCGGGGAGACACTCCATGAGTTCGCGGACGGTGGCGGTGGGATTGTCGAGCAGGCGGATCGTGGCGTTCACGACTTCGCCCAGGTTATGGGTCGGGATGCTGGTAGCCATGCCCACGCCGATGCCCACGCTGCCGTTCACCAGCACGTTCGGGAACTTCGCCGGGAGCACCTCGGGTTCCTTGGTCTCCTCGTCGAACGTCGGGATCATGTTCACCGTTTCCTTCTCGATGTCGGCGAGGAGTTCCTCGGCGATGCGCTCCATGCGGCACTCGGTATAACGGTATGCGGCCGGGGGGTCGCCGTCGATGCTGCCGAAGTTGCCCTGGCCCTCGATGAGGGGCGAGCGCATGGAGAAGTCCTGGGCCATGCGGACGAGCGTGTCGTACACGGACGCGTCGCCGTGGGGATGGTAGCTGCCGAGCACGTCGCCGACGACCTTGGCGCATTTGACGGTCTTGTGGGACTTGGTGAGTCCGCGCTGGCCCATGGCGTAGAGGATGCGGCGGTTGCACGGCTTCATGCCGTCGCGGACGTCGGGGATGGCGCGGCCGACATTCACGCTCAGCGAGTACTGGAGGTACGCGGTGTGCATGATGTCTTCGATGTTGATCGGGAAAACATTGTGAGGGGTGTCGGACATGCTTGCAGCCTTTCAGGTGGTAAAAGGTTTTTGCGGTTGAATTTCTTTCTTATAATATACCACGGAAACGGCGTTATTTCAAGCGCGTGCGCGTGTGTGCGCGAGAAAAAAGTCGAAAAAAAACGGGAAATCGACGGAAAGGGGCTTTCCGGGCGATTTGACGCTATGTTTGATTATACGAAATTTTGCGTATAAAAAGAAATCGACGATCGGTCCGGGCGGCAACTTTTTTGAGAAAATGAACGTTCCGGACTTGATTTTTCGCCGTTCGGGGGTATCTTATTACACGCACTTTTCACTGATGCGGGCGTAGCAAAATGGTTATGCTCCAGCTTCCCAAGCTGGCTACGCCGGTTCGATTCCGGTCGCCCGCTCCATTTTTTTGCCCCGATTCCGGGCTCCTCCCTTTTTCTTCGCCTTGATCCAGGGGAAGAACTCTCCTTTTTTTTCGGACAGAGGGAAGATAGGGCCGGGAGCTGGCATTTTCAGCGTGGCCCCGGCTCCCGCTCAAGCCCCAAACTTCCCTATCTTCCCCCCATGCCTGCGCCGATGCGATTCCCCGTATTCATCCCCGTGCGACCGGCAGTATTGCTCCGTATAGAAGTCGTGCCGCTACGGCCGGCTGAACTGGAATTCATCCCGGTCCGGCTGGAAGCGTTTCCGCGGGACGATGAGGAGCTCGAGGTCGAGCCGGAACGGCTCGAGCTGTTCATCCTTGAACGGTTGTTTCCTCTGGTCATGGAACTTGTTCTGGAATTGCTGTTTCCCCTGCCGAAACCGCCATTTCCGCCGCCGAATCCATTGTTTCCGCCGCCAAATCCGTTGCTTCCGCCACCGAAGCCGCCGAAATCTCCGTTTCCACCCCCGAACATGCTGAAGCCGCTGTTTCCGCCGCCGAAATCACCACCGCCGCCTCCGAAGTCGCCGAAAATACCACCGCCGCGTCTGCCGCCGCCGAAATCCCCTCCTCCTCCTCCGAAGTTGCCGAAACCGCCACCGCCGTGTCTGCCGCCATTGGCCGATGCGACCGTGCTAGATGGAGTGCTCGGGAGTGTGTCGGAGACGATTATCTGCGCCGAATTCGCTCTGGAAGCGGCCAGCGCCATTGCCTCCTGGTTGTCCGACGCTTTCTGCATGGTCAGCTCGACGACGTCGTTGTTGTGTCTGAGCGTGGCGGATGTCCGCGTGACGTCAAGGAGCATGTATCCGTCTGCGGTCGATTCTCCGATTTTCAGGTATTGCCGCACATTATTGGAATCCGTGGCGGTGATTGAGGCGAGTCCGTCGGCCGTGGCGTCCTGCTGAGTGGCGATTGCCTGCGGTTGCTGAAGCAGGGAGTTTTGCGCCTCGATTTGTCGTC
>JAFYBD010000220.1 GCA_017540385.1 Lentisphaeria bacterium | reverse complement strand
TGGCATACCCATGCCGGGGATCCCCATACCGGGCATGCCCATGCCGGGCATGATGCCCATGCCGGGGGCCCAGCCGCGACGCGGGATCGTGGGCCGGATCATCGGGAACGGCGTCGCCGGACGGTCGTCGGATCTCTGCGCGGTCTGCGTCGCGCCGTCGGCCGGCTGGACGTATTCCGGGATGTACCTCCGGAGGTTCGCGTCTTTCGTTGCGGAACTGGCGTTGGCCGCGAAGACCTCGGGGATGCCCTCGCGGCAGATCGCGGCGAGCTTGTCGATCGCGGGCTTGTAACCGAGCGCGGCTGCTTCGTGGAGCATCACGAGCGCGGTCATTTCGTCCTTTTCGACCTTGAAGATGTCGTTGCCTTCCATGAAGATGTTCGACAGGGCCGTGGCCGCGAGCGGGCTGGTCTGAACGGAACGGAACGCAGGATTGAGGCTGGTGGGGTCGTATTCTCCCTCGGCGCTTTCAAGCTCCTTGAGGTAGGCGTTGAAATAGCTCGGATATTTGAGCTTGTAGTCGTACTGGACGAGGAGGTCGGTGTACTTCTGGGCGAGTTCCGGCACGGGATCCGGCACGCCGTAGTTCGCGCTGCCGCGGCTGTAGAGCTTCACGAGCAGGTCCATGGCGGTCACGTGGCCTTTTTCGGCGGCCTGGATCATGTATTCGAGGGACTTCTTGAAGTCGCGGTTTCTGTTCTCCCTGCCGCCGGAACGGTAGCACACGGAGAGCGTGTACAGCCAGTCGGGATCTTCGGGGTGCGGATCGAGCTCGAGCGCCCAGATCATGCGGGAATACTCGCGGCTGCCGGCTTCGCGGAAGTAATCCTCGACCGCGAGGAAGTAACCGGCGTTCGACGCCATGTGGAGGCGTTCGATGTAGTCGGCCTTGGCGCGGCGGTCATACTGCCTGGCGCGGACTTTGCCGTCCTTGAATTCCTTCGCTTTCAGGTAAATGTCCTCGGCGGACCAGCTCATCTGGACGTTCTGGCGGATCACGTTTCGCGCGCCGCGGAGGTCGTTGGCGAGGATGAGGTACTGGAACTGCTTGTACGGGTCGTTCTGGCGTTCGATGTAGCGGAGCAGGCGCTTTGCCGCGGTCTCGCGGGTGTCGGCGGAACCGAGCGCGAGGTCGTAATAGGCGTTGCCCTTCTCTTCGTCGACCGTGATGAAGTTGCGGCCGAACGTGTAGATGTCGCCGAGCTCGATCGCCGCTTCGAGGTTGCCGTACTGCACCGCGAGATCATAGAGCTCGAGGGATTTCTGGACTTCCTTCGGGAAGATCGTGCCGGAGAACGTGTTGTTCGCGAGGTAGAGTGCGGCAGTGGGGTCGCCGGCGCGGGCCTTGCGCTCGAGGAACGCCGAGAAATCGTTGACCTTTCCGGCGTTTCTGAGCATGGAGATGATCTCCGGGATGCGTTTTTCGTTCTTCACGAAGACGTCGAAGAACTCGAACATGGAGGAATCGAGGTTGGGCTTCAGCCCGATGGAGTCGATGCCCTTCATGAAAATGCGTGCGAGGGCGAGGCGCGCCTTCTCGTTCTGGACGGAGGCGAAGAGGTAGTAGCGGAACGCCAGGTCGAGGTTGGGCTGGACGCCCTTGCCGTTTTCGTAACATTCGCCGAGGAGGGCATGGACTTCGAAATACTGCTCGGGCGTGAATCCGGCGCGGGGCTGGAGCTTCGCGAGCTCGATCAGGTACTCGAACGCGGCCTTCTGCCCGGAGTGGAGCGTGCCGGACCCGGCGAGGCGGGAGACGGCGAACTGATAACGTGCGGACACGCTGCCGAGTTCGGCCGCGCGGTTCAGGTAACGCTGGGCGTCGCGGTCGTTGTCCTCCTTGCGGTTGTGGAGCTGACCTCTCTGGGCGAGTTCATAGAGACGGAAAGCGGCCTGGGCGTCGCCTCGTCCCTCCTGGGCGATCAGTCCGGCGTATTCCGGGCGCTGAGCGTGGAGCGCGGGAGCGAGGAGCGCTGCGCAGAAGAGTGCGGTGATGGTCTTTTTCATGATGTACCTCGCAGAGTTAATCGTTGACCTGCAGGCCTTTCCCTTTCAGGTAGGCCTTGAGTTCGCCGATGTCGATCATGTGGAAATGGAAGACGGAGGCGGCGAGGAGGATGGTTGCTCCGGCCTCGGCAGCCTCGAAGAAATGCTCCATGGTCCCGGCTCCGCCCGAGGCCACGATGGCCGCGCGGCAGTTCTGCGCGAGCGTCCGGATGAGGGGGAGATCGTACCCGGTGCGCGCGCCGTCGCCGGCCTTGCTGGTGGGCAGGATCACGTTCACGCCGGTGTCGTCCACGAACTTCGCGAATTCGAGCGCGTCGGTGCCGGTGGCGGTGCGTCCGCCGTTGATGTACACCTCGTAGCCGGAGGGCAGGGACGAGTTCGCGTCGACGTCGATGGCGGCCGTGATGCGGTCGGCCCCGAACTCCTTCACGAGCGAGGC
The DNA here is from genome assembly GCA_017540385.1 of Lentisphaeria bacterium. Lineage (GTDB taxonomy): Bacteria > Verrucomicrobiota > Lentisphaeria > Victivallales > UBA1829 > UBA1732. The sequence continues at coordinate 2,122 of JAFYBD010000220.1, read as the reverse complement.
GAGGAGCTTGCGGTTGCGATATGCGGCCGAGCTGATGGAGATGCGGTCGGCTCCTGCGGAGAGGACCGCTTCCGCGCTCTTCTCGTCGCTGATGCCGCCGCCCACCGTGAACGGGACGGTGGCGGCCGCCGCGACGGATTTCACCACGTCGAGCAGCGTGCCGCGGTTTTCGACCGTGGCGTTGATGTCGAGCAGGGCGAGCTGGTCGGCTCCGGCGGAGCAATATGCTTCGGCGCAGGCCACGGGATCGCCTGCGTCCGCGATGTCGATGAAATGAACGCCTTTGACGACCCGGCCGTTCTGCATATCCAGGCAAGGCATGATCTGAACTTTATTCATGAGGGGCTCCTATTCGAAAAGTCGTGAATGATTTGTTTGTCTATATAATAGACCGGAAAGAGCGGTTTTCAAGCGGAAAACGGGAAAAACGCCTACTTTTTTCGAAAAAAAAACGGGCGGAGAGAGGCAAACACGGTTTTTGCAATAAAAAAGCCCGCAAAAACGGGAGAAATCATTTTTGCGGACCCGAAAGGAAGCTGAGTTGAAAACCGGCTCAACGCCGGATGGTCGAAGACGTCCTGGACGAGCCGGAAGTCTTGCTGGAGGCGACGGTCGTGGTCTTTTTCTTCGCGGCCTCTTTGGCCTTCTCGGCCTTCAGCTGACGGTCGCGTTCCTCGCGCCGGGCCTGAACGAGCGCGTCCTCGCGGACTTTGCGTTCGTGCAGAGCCTTCTGTGCGGCGGAACGCTCCGCGAGCCATTCCTCGCGGGTGAGCTGGGGCTGGACGTGCATGTACTTGAGCGTGCGCTCGGCGATGGCCTTGAACGCGGGACCGGAGGCGGAGCCGCCGTAACGGCTGCCGACCGTGGGATCGTCGCAGGTCACGAGGAGCACGAACTTCGGATTTTCAGCGGGGACGAATCCGACGAACGAGGCGTAGTAGCGGTTGGAGTACGCGCCGTTGATGACCTTCTGCGCGGTTCCGGTCTTGCCTGCCACGTGGAAGCCTTCGATGGCTGCCTCGGTGCAGGTCCCGCCTGCCTCGGTCACGCCGATCATCATGTCGGTGATCATCTTCCGCGTGGTCGGGCTGGTGAAGATGCTCTGCGGGTCGCGGATCACGGGCATGACCTGGACTTCGCCGTCGCGCTCGATGCGGTCGACGATGCGGAGATTGATCTTGTGTCCGCCGTTCGCGATCATGCAGTAGGCGCGGGCGAGCTGGAGCGGAGATGCCGCGATGCCCTGGCCGATGCAGAAACGCGAGACGGAGAGAGAATCCCATTTCTCGAGGGGGCGGAAGATGCCGGAGGTCTCGGGCTTGAGCTGGATCCCGGTCTTCTGCCCGAATCCGAAGGAGCGGAGCGCCGTGTCGAGGTTCTTCGCGCCCATCATCACGGAGACTTTCGCCGTGCCGATGTTGCTCGACTGCTTGATGATCTCGGTCACCGGCACCTTGCCCACGTTGTGCGTGTCGTGCAGGAGCCGTCCGGCGTATTTCCACACGCCCTGCTCGCAGTCCACGATGGAATTCGGGGTCACGAATCCGCGGTCGATGGCGTAGGAGATCACGAAGGGCTTCATGATGGAGCCGGGTTCGACTGCGAGCTCGGAGAGACGGTTCGTGGAGGATTCGGTATTCATGGTCGAACGGTCGTTCGGGTTGAACGTGGGTCGCTGGGCGGCCGCGAGCACGTCGCCGGTCGTGGGATCGACGAGGATGGCCCATGCCGCGTGGGGCTTCACGCGTTCGCACATCGCGTCGAGTTCCTCCTCCACGATTGCCTGCAGGGGCTCGCGGATGGTGAGGAAGATGTTGTAGCCGTCGAGCGTGGGTTCGCTCTTGCTGTTCGTGAACGTGACGGGGCGGCCGTTTCTGGCGCGTTCGTAGACCATGGAGCCGGTGGTGGCGGTCATGGCGTCGTTGAGGGAGCGCTCAATGCCCTGGACGGGGACGAATGTTTCGTAGGAGACGTTCGTGAGCCCGAGGATGTTCGCGAGCATCGTGTTTTTCGGGTAGTTTCTGCGGTAGGAGCTGGTGAAGGAGACGCCGTGGAACGCGAGTTCCTTGACTTTTTCCTTCAGCATCTTCGCGGTCTCGTACTTGACGCCGGTCGCGATGAC
>JAFYBD010000024.1 GCA_017540385.1 Lentisphaeria bacterium | reverse complement strand
GGCGGCCTCGAAAGCACCCACCACCGCCGCTACATCATCCGGCCATATGACGTGTACTCGCCCACGCTCGTCAAGGTCGGCAGCGGCTGCAATCTCCCCGACTACTACATGTACCACGGCGGCACGAACCCCGTCGGCAAGCTCTCGACGTTCCAGGAATCGAAGGCGTCCGGCTACCCGAACGACGTCCCGATGCTCTCCTACGACTTCCAGGCGCCCGTCTCCGAGTACGGCGAAATCCGCCCGTCCTACCGGCTGCTGAACATGATGCACCTCTTCCTGCAGGACTTCGGCGACCGGCTCGCGCCGATGCCCGCGTTCGACTCGACGCTCCAGGTCAGGCGCGACGACGTCACGACCGTCCGCGCGGGGCTCCGCACCGACGGCAAATCCGGGTTCGTCTTCGTGAACCACTATCAGCGGCGGTCGAAGCTGGCCGACCTCGAGAACGTCGTATTCGACACCGGTTCGGTCGTGTTCCCCGCCATCGACGTGAAGGGCGACGTCGCATTCTTCATGCCGTTCAACATGGACCTCGACGGGGAGCTGCTGGAATACGCCACCGCGCAGCCGGTCTGCCGCATGGGCGACACGTTCTTCTTCGCGGCCATCCCGGAGGTCATGACGCAGTACAAATTCGCGGACGGCTTCAAGGAGTCCGGCCCTGTCTTCCAACACGGAAAGATCCGGATCGTCACGCTCCCGTGGAACAACGCGCTCGGGCTCCGCAGACTCGGCGGCGAGCTGTATTTCTCCCGCGACTGCGACCTCATCCGCGTGGAGGGCGAATCGGCCGGGGTGCGTCCGGTTCAGATCGGCACATACGACGCCCGGAAATGGAACGGCGAGAAGTTCACGGACCTCAGGGTCGGCGCGCCACGGTCCCGGCTGGGCAAGCCCGCGCTCAACGCCCGGCCCATGGATGGAGCGCCGTTCGAGATACCGGAGATGTTCGCCGCAGAACTCAAGCTGAACGCCGCGAGTCAGAACCTGCCGCTGACCTGGTATAAACTGGAGGCTTCCGGCGACCCGAACGGATTCGTCGAGATTCAAGATGAGTTCGTTTACGACGTCGCACAGATTTACGCCGACGGCAAGCTCGTGGCGGATCAGTATTACTGCGGATTCCCGTGGCGCATCCCGGTCTCGCTCCTGGCCGGAAAGGAATGTTACCTCGTGATGTCGCCGAAGGCGGGCGGCATTTACTTCGAGGAGCCCGAGCCCGAGTCTCAGCAGCGGTAATGCCGCCCGCGGAGGCTTGGCGTGGCGTCTTTTGCGGTCCGGCTCAGTCCGTCCGTTCCATCTTCATGAAGTTCGCGGCGCCGAGCTGACGGATGCCGGTTAGCTTCCACGGCCCCGAGGGCGGACGCAGCGCGCATTGGAAATCCGGGAGCTCCCAGTAGAACACCGCTCCGCGGGTCCACGCGTTGAACGCGTCGTCCGAGGTCAGGGCGACGAGCATCTCCATGGATTTCGGGTACGGCGGATCGGCGAAGACGAGGTCCGGCGACGGCGGCGCGATCCGCACCTTCAGCGAGGACGGCAGCGTGCCGGGGACGACCTGGAATCGTGCGGCGGATTTCGTATGCTCGAACCGGGCGATGTTGTGCCGGATCAGGGCCAGCGCGTCGGGGTTCTCCTCCGCGAAGATCACGGTCGACGCGCCACGGCTGGCAGCCTCCAGCCCCATGCAGCCGGACCCCGCGAAGAGGTCGGCGAACGTCTTTCCCGCAATCGACCCGATGCTGTCGAAGAACGCTCTGCGCGCACGCACCGACGTCGGGCGCACCTCGTGTCCGTCGGGGAGGTCGCCCAGCTTCAGTCCCAACGCCGTTCCTGCTGTGATTTCCATGTCATGTCCTGTTCGCCGCGAAGCGCGGCAGATGATCGTCCATTGGCCCGGGAAAAACCGCTCCGCCTGTCTTCCGCGACGGAGGCCCGGGCATACATAATATGCCCCGCTTTCCCGGAAAATGCAATCTTTCACGGAAAAAAACCGCATTTTTCCTCGTTCCTCGCTTGCATTTCCCGAACATTGGGCTATTTTAGCGGGTAGGAGTTATCCGGCGCGCCGCTCCGACGCGTCCTTATGCTTCGAGATTCACAACATCATCATAACACTTCAAACACAGGAAAGGAATCCTGAATCATGATCACCGCCATCATTCTGGTCAACGTCGAACGTCAGCGCCTCGCAGCCGTAACCGAGGAAATCCTCGCAGTCGAAGGCATCGCCGAAGTTCACGCAGTCGTCGGTGAATACGACCTCGCGGCCATCGCCCGGGTCAAGGACCAGCAGCAGCTCTCCTCCATCATCGCCGACAAGATGTGCAACCAGATCCCCGGCATCACCCATACCAAGACCCTCCTCTCCCTGAACGCGCGTTACAACTACGACGCCGCGGCCGCCTACGGCATGGAGTAAAACGGTCCTCCGTGTACACTCGCATCCGGCGGTCCGTCGCACGCGTCCGCCGGATCGCCCTGCATCCCATTTTTCGCTTTCGGACCCCAGTTTTTGCCGGTTTTGTTTAGAAAGTCCTCTTTTTTTCTAGAAAAAGAGTCGTTTTTTTCCCGGTTCCGATTTGAAATTCTGCCAAACAGGATGTAGTGTACATAGTGTATCAAATATTTTCACGCAATTACAGGAGTCCCGGTAATGAGTAAAGCCAGCAAGATTATCAACATCTTCATCCTGATCGTCGCGATCGTCGCGGTCGTCTTCGGCACGCTTCTCTTCCAGAAACGCGCCCAGCTGACCCAGGCACGCTCCGACATCGCCAACACAGTGGAGAAAGTTTCCCGCCTGATCGACCCGTCCGCCACGATCCGTTCGGACGAGCTCAAGATCAACAAGACCCCGGCCGAGGTCAAGGAAGCCATGGTGAAGCTCGAATCCGCCGTCGACAAGATCGTCAAGCAGCGCAACGCCATCGCGGCCAACCTCACCGACGTCACGAACACCGTGCTCGAGAAGGCCTATTACGCCGACGGCGACGAGCCCTACATCGTCGAAGCCGAAACCGTCACCGACTACAGAGGCTACGGCGACACGCTCATCGCCATCAAGTCCCACGTCGGCGAACGCATGGAATACTTCTACGTCCGCGACAAGCACCTCTCCGACTTCATGTCGAAGGACGGCGCCAACCTCGGCCTCTCCACCCAGAGCTACGCCTACTCCGCGGACAACGCCAAGCTCAGCAAGGCGCTCCTCACCCTCCTCTCCAAGACGAACGACACGGTCGAACGCATGAAGGCCTTCCGCGGCCACATCGTGACCGTCTCCAGCCAGATCTCCCCCGACTCCAGGGAGCTCGACCTGAACTCCCAGGAATATCCCCAGCTCCTGAAGGAGAACGTCGCCACCGTCGAGACCTACGTGAAGCAGCACAAGGACCTCATCAAGGACAACGAGGAACTCCGCGAGCGCGTCCGCCGCGCTGAAATCCGCCTCGGCGCCGCCGATGAGGACACCGCCACCTACAAGAAGGTCGCCGAAGAGGCCGAACGCAAGCGCATCGAGCTCGAAGACGAGATCAAGCGTCTCCGCGGCATCATCGACCCGACCGGCAGCTCCACCGAGGAAGACGTGAACTTCGCCGTCCTGAAGGACCTCGTCGGCAAGGTCGTCTTCGTGAACAAGGAATACGGCTACATCACCATCGACATCGGTTCCGGCAGCGAAGTCGTCCGCAACTCCGGCGAACGTCTCCGCGCCGCCGTGCCCGAAGGCGCGGTCGTGACCGTGGCCACCAGCCTCGATCCCGAGACCGCCGAATACGTCTGCAAAGCCCAGGTCATCCGTCTCCGCTCCAAGGCCTCCGTCGCCACCATCCTCGCCTCCCCGGCGGGCGAATTCGCCTACCCGAACGTCGGCGACGTGGTCTACTTCTCGCAGTCCGACATCGCCAAGATGAAAGCCGCGCATGACGAAGACATCCGTCAGAAAGCCGAAGAGCGCGCCGCGGCCGAACGCGAGCAGACCCTGCGCGATTTCAACGACATCACCGACGGCGAAGACGAGGTCGACGACGCCGGTATCGACGACTTCCTCGACGAAGAGGAAGACGACGGCTCCGCGGACGACTTCGGCGACGAAGAAGATTTCGGCGCCGAAGAAGATTTCGAGGAAGAATGATCCAACCATCCCGGGAAAGGCTCAAACATCATGTTCAAGTCCAAGCTCTTTCTGGTCATCGCGACGGTCACGCTCCTCATCCTCATCGCCATGGTCGTCATGCAGGTCATGGAGATGAAGGAATTCATGCTCTTCTGAAGATCATGCCTCCGCGACCTCTTCTCCTCTGTATCCTCGCTGCTGCGCTCGCCGCCTGCGCCGTCTCCTGCTCGACGCCGCAGGAACGCTCCGGGCGCAACCCGAGACCGTTCAACTCGCCCGCCCAATGGGAGACCAATCCCTACGGCGACATGTTCCGAAACTGAACACCATCGCGACCGCCTCCGGGCGGTCGTTTTTTTGCCATGAATCCTGACACCGCTCTTCACTTCGCCGTCATCGGCGACCCCATCGCCCATTCGAAGTCCCCGCTCATGCACAACGCGGCCTTCCGCGCCCTCGGCATGAACGCCGACTACACCGCCGTCCACGTCACGAAGGACGCCCTCCCCGGCTTCCTTGAGCGCGCCAGAACCGAGCTCAACGGCTTCAACGTCACCGTCCCGCACAAGAACGCCGTGATCCCGTTCCTCGATGGCGTGACCGACCGCGCGAAGCTCGCCGGGAGCGTGAACACGGTCTCCGTCCGCGAGGGGAAACTCTACGGCGACACGACCGATCCGACCGGGCTCGAACGCGCCCTGCTGGAGGTCTTCGGGATGCCGTTGAACGGCGCGAAGGTCTGCATCCTCGGCAGCGGCGGCGTGGTCCGCGCGCTGATGTACCATCTGGCCGACGCCGGATGCGCGCGCCTGCGCATCCTGAACCGGACCGCGGACAAGGCCGCGAAGCTCATCGACGAGGTTCGCGCGCACGCCCCCGGCCTCGATTGCGGCAGCGCCGCGCTCGACGACTTGACCGGCGTCCGCGAAGCGCTCGACGGCTCCGGCGTAGTCCTCCAGTGCACCAGTCTCGGGCTTCACGAGAGCGACGGCTCCCCGATCGACCCGGACCTGATCCCCGCGCATGTCTGCGTCTTCGACACCATCTACCGCGAGACGGCCATCCTCGCGGGCTGCCGGGCGCGCGGCATGAAGGTCTCCGGCGGGCTCCCGATGCTCGTGCATCAGGGCGCGGAATCCTTCCGGATCTGGACCGGACGCGACGCCCCGGTCGAGGTCATGCGGCATGCCGCGGAATGACGCTTTTCGCCGTTTCTGCGCGGTCCGGACGCATTTTCCTGTTAAAAAAGCCGGCATTTCCTCCGAAAAATGCCGTTTTCGGGTTGCAAAATTGTAATTCCGTGATATATTATTAAATTCATGATGTTTCCCATAACTTGTTCATAACTGCCACAAAGGAGTTTTATCATGGCTGTCCCGAAACGCAAAGTCTCCAAAATGAAACGTCGTCAGCGCCAGGCCGCGAACCGTTACGAAGGCGTCCAGGCCTCGTTCTGCAAGGAATGCGGCAAGCCCGTCGCCCCCCACTCCGTCTGCACCAGCTGCGGCATGTACAAAGGCCGCCAGGTCCTGACCGTCGCCGCAAACTGACAATCACCTCTACGGAGTCGTTTCCATGAGGATCGCGGTTGATGCAATGGGCGGCGACTACGCGCCAGCCGTCGTGGTCGAAGCCGTCGCCGACGCTCTGCGGATGTTCCCGGATGTGGACATCCTGCTCGTCGGGCATTTGGAAAAGCTCGCCTACTACCTTCAGAAAGAACACCTGAAGGAAGGTCCGCACCTGAAGCTCGTCCATGCCGAGGAAGTCGTCGAAATGGGCGAGCCCTCGACCACCTCGATCCGCGCCAAGAAACACTCCTCCATCACGGTCTGCGCCACGCTTGCCGCGGAGGGCAAGGCCGACGCCGTCATCTCAGCCGGGCACACCGGCGCGGCCGTGGCGGCGTCCAAGGTCAAGATGCGCATCCTGAAAGGCGTCGACCGTCCCGCCATCGCGACCTTCATGCCCGCGGTCGGCGGCAGGTTCATCCTGGTCGACGCCGGTGCGAACACCGACTGCACGCCACTGAACCTGGCGCAGTTCGCGATCTTCGGCGAAGTCTACGCGCAGATGTTCCTCAACATCGAAAAGCCGCGCATCGGCCTGATCTCCGTCGGCGGCGAGGACATCAAGGGCAACGAACTCACCAAGGAAGCGTTCAAGATCCTCTCGAATATGCCCATTAATTTCGTGGGCAACGTCGAGGGGCATGACATGTTCTTCCACAGCGCAGACGTCGTCGTCTGCGACGGCTTCTCCGGCAACCTGGTCCTGAAGACCGCCGAGAGCATCGCCTCCGCCATCAGGCAGTGGCTGAAGGAAAGCATCATGAAAAATGCGATCCGGAAGACTGGCGCTCTGCTCGCCCAGCAGGCGTTTGCCGACGTGAAGGCCATCAGCAATTTCGAAGAGTACGGCGGCGCGCCGCTCCTCGGGCTCAACGGCGTCTGCATCATCGGACACGGCGCGTCCACGCCGAAGGCCGTCCGCAACGCCATCAAGGTCGCGAACGATTTCGCAAAGCGCGGCCTCCCGAGCCGAATCTCCACGCGCATCGCCGAGTGCGGCATACAGTTCGCGCCTCCTACGCAGCACAGCACCGCCGCGGAACCGCAGCAGAACTCTCCGCTCACGAAGCAACTCTGATCCAGCCGATCTTCTGAGGGGGCACCCGGCATGACGCAGCTCAAATCCACCGTCACAGCCGCCGCGACAGGCGTTTCCCTCCTCGCATCCGTCCTCCTCGCCGCGCAGGAAGTCACCGACGTTCCCGTCGCGTCCTCCTCCTCGACTTCGACCGCGTCGAGCATTCAGGAAAAGATATCCGAGACCGTCTCCGGGGTCGTTTCCGGCGAAATCTCCGCCGCGAAGAAGGGGCTCGAATTCGACCAGCTCCTCCAGCACACGTTCATGCGCATCACGGACTGCTGGACCCTCTGCCGTCAGGAAATGCTCCTCGCGAAGGAATCCGCGCGAAAGGAAGCCATTCAGACGGCGAAAGACATCTTCAGGAAGCGCGACAAGGACGACGACTCCGCCGAGGGTTCGCGCAAGAGCATCCTCGACCGTCTCCCTCCCCTCAATCTGAACGATCCCGCCGTCCGTCAGGCTGCCGAAGACGTCGCGAAAGACGCCATCGCGAACGGTCTGCTCTCCGGTCAGAACGATGCCAATGCCACGACCGGCGACGCTTCCGCTTCTTCCTCCGCGCCCGAAACCGAGCCGCAGCACTGACGCGCGGTCAATTCCCTCCCCTCACACCACCTTTTATCCGCCTGCCCCGTCCGACGCGAGGATCGCGCCGGAAAGACGTTTCGCGCCGGGAGTCAGAGCGGGATCGCGTATTCGATCTGCGGGATGATGCGGAACCAGTCTGCCGGGGCGCGTTCGAGCGTGATCTCAGCCTCGTGCAGGACGTTCCGGCGCATGACCGAGAGTTTGACCACGGTGCCCGGATCCATGCTGAGGATGCGGTTGCGGAGCTCGTACGTGTCGGTGATGTCCGCGCCGTTCAGTTTCACGATCACGTCGCCCTGGCGGAGCCCGAGCCGGTAAGCCGGGGAACCGTCGATGATCATGCGGATGGTCGCGCCGCGCTGGACGGCGTCGTTCTCCTCGCCGGGAGCCCGGACCTCGGCCGGGCGGGCCCCCATGATCCCGAGCCACGGACGCACGATCTCGCCGTGTTCGATCAGGGTATCGGCGACGGTCTTCGCGATCTGCGTGGAGACCGCGAACGCGATCCCGATGCTCCCGCCGGTCGGGGCGAGGATGCAGTCGCTCACGCCGATCACGTCCCCGTCGACATTCAGCAGCGGGCCGCCGGAGTTGCCGGGGTTGATCGACGCGTCGGTCTGGATGTAGTTTTCATAGAGGTTCGCGCCCACACCGGAACGTTCCAGTCCGGAGATGATCCCGGCGGTCACGCTGTGCTCCAGATTGAACGGCGCGCCGATGGCGATGGTCCACTGGCCGAGCGCGAGGCTCTCCGGGTTGGCGAACGTCAGCGCCATGAAACGGCGTCCCCGGGGCGGCTCGATCTTCAGCACGGCCAGGTCGGAGGTCGGGTCGGCCCCGACGATTTCGGCGTGGTATTCGCGTCCCTCGTGATCGGTCACCAGCAGGGCGTTCGCGCCGCTCGCCACGTGGTAGTTCGTGAGGATGTAGCCGTCCTCGCGGATGAAGAAGCCGGACCCCTGCCCCGCGGGCACTTCATAATACTGCGCGGGCCGCCCCCACGAACGCCGCGAGGACACGATCCGCTGGTTGGAGATTCGCACCACGGCGGGCATGACGCGTGCGATGGTCCCGGTGAAATCCGGCAGACCGCCCGGGTGCGACCCGGAGGACGGAGGCGGCGCGTAGCTGCGCATCTGAGTCTGGAATTCGGGGGCGTCCGTCGGCGGAGCGGCATATTTCAGGACCAGCAGGGCGGCGCAGGCGCCGGCCAGGACGGCGAAGAGAGTATTGAACACGGATTTCATAGGACAGGCAAGCCTTTCTTTTTGATTTCCAGATATTTTTCGTAATCGGCGATCAGGATGTCGGACATGGTGCGCCAGTCGAAACGGGGTTTCACGAGGGCGCGCCCGGCCTCGCCGAACGCACGGCGTTTATCGTCGTTGAGCAGGAGTTCGGAGATCTCCTCCACGCCGGGCTTGTCGCCTCCGGGCTGGAGCAGATAGCCGGTCTCGCCGTTCAGCACGACCTCGCGCGTGCCGTCGATGTCGAACGCCACGACCGGCTTCCGCATCGCCAGTGCCTGGACCGCCGCACGCGGCAGGCCTTCGCGCATGGAGAAATGCACCAGCACGTCGGTCAGCGCCAGATAACGCGGCACCTGGGCGGGCGGGACGAGGCCCGCGAAGCTCAGACGGTCGCGGAAACCGCGTTCGACGGCCTCAGCTTCCAGTTTCTCCCGCAGGATGCCGTTCCCGACGAGCAGGAAATGGACGTTCGGGACGCGTTTCACGATCTCGGGGATGCTCCGCCAGAGTTCGACGTAGCCCTTCATCGGGAAGAGACGCGCGAGCGTGCCGACGACCTTCGCGCCGTCGGGGATGCCCAGCGAACGACGCAGTTCGGGGTCGGGGTCCGTCGTCAGGAAGGGTTCCAGCTCCATGCCGCTGTACACGACCTTGAACATCTCCGGCCGTCCGATATGGTTATGCAGGCACTGGTCGATCATGTCCTGCGCCACGGCGTAGATGCGGTCGCATTTCTTCGCGGCGAGACGTTCGAGCTCGATGTAGACGGCATTCTTCCACGCCGGATAGATGCGGGAGAAGGGCAGCCCGTGGACGGTGTGGACCACCAGCGGCACCCCGGCCGCACGGGCGGCATAACGTCCCACGATGCCGGCCTTCGAGGCGTGCGTATGGACCACGTCGAATTTCTCCTTCTTGAAGAACTTCACGAGCTCGCGGTAGCTTTTCCAGTCGCGCGCGGGGTCGATCTCCCGGCACAAAGACGGGCACAGCTCCACGCGGAAATCGTATTTGCCGCAGAGATTGAGGAGTTCGCCCTCGGGTCCCGGCGACGGGCCTGTCATCAGGACGGATTCGTGTCCGGCCTCGTGGAGTCCTCGGGCGGAGAGGAGCGTATTGACCTGGGCGCCTCCGACGATCATGCGGGTGATGAGATGACAGACTTTCATGGTACGGTTCTTTCGAGTGGTTGGGTGTGGATCCGGTACGACGAGCCGGGTTCGAGGGCGGAATCCCTCAGGACGACTCCGTTTCGGCGGATGGTCAGTCGACCGTTTCCGCCGGTATTGGACAGCAATTCGCCGGAGATTGTTCCGAGGGTAAAGGAAAAAAGATCGCCGGAAAGTTCGCAGCGGTCGAACGCCCCGTCGTACGGCAGAGCGGTCACGACGGGACCAGGGGGCATCTTTGCGACGGCGTTTGAGGGGCAGAGGACGTCGAGGACGGGAATCCGTGCGGAGAACGCGTCAAGTCCGCCGAAAGAGCCCTTGCGGCCGCTGGAAACGGCCACGACGCGGCAGGACTCGATCCCGCGCGCGGCCAGCCAGTCCGCGAGGTCGCATCCGAGCCGGTAGTCCGGCACGTTCACGAGGTCCGCACGGCCGAGTTCGGGGCACGTCACGACGACGGCGGGTTCCGTCCCGGCTCCCGGCCCCTCAGCCACCAGTATCTCCGGCGGCAGGAACTTCGTCCGGAAGCACCAGAACGCGAACAGCGCGGCCATCAGCGTCACGAGGACCACGGCGGGGCGGAATCTCCGCGTCCGCAGCAGCAGGAAGAACGCGGCCAGGAAGACCGCCACGGTCCAGGCGGGAGGCTTCGGGACGGTCGTTTCGCAAAGCCCGCCGAAGAACCGCCCGGTCCCCGCGATGAGACGGAAGACCTGTTCGAGCGTCACGGAGAACACGTTCGCCACCGGAGGAAGCCAGGCGAACGCGAGCGCGGGAACGGCCAGGATGAACACCAGATACGCAAGCGGCAGGACGAGCACGTTCGCCGGGATCGCCGACACCGGGAACATCCCCTGGTACAGGATCGACAGCACGCCGCCTCCGAGGCAGGCCACGGCCGCCGCCGTGAGGATGCGGAGCACACGGCAGGACACGATCTCCGTCCGGAT
>JAFYBD010000219.1 GCA_017540385.1 Lentisphaeria bacterium | reverse complement strand
GCGCATCCCCGGCTGCAATCACGTCGTCATGGAGTTCTACAACTGCGACGGCTCCCGGGCGGAACTGTGCGGCAACGGTCTCCGCTGCGCCGCGCTCTTCGCCCACACGCACCGTCTCGCCGAAGGCCCGCGGATCACGTTCACGACCGGCGGCGGCGAACTTTCCGCCGAGGTGCTGTCCGCCGACCGGGTCCGCATCGAACTGCCCGTCACCGAGGACTTCGAATCCTGCGGCGACGTCTGCGGCTTCGCCGTGTTCAAAGGTGCGGTCGGCGTCCCTCACGCTGTCGTCCGCATGGACGGACTCGCCCGCCGCGACGACGTGGTGCGGCTGGGACGCGAACTCCGCCGTCACGAGGCGTTCGCTCCCGCGGGCGTCAACGTCGATTTCATCGAATTCGGGCAGGATTTCCGCGACCCCGTGGTCATCCGCACCTACGAACGCGGCGTGGAGGACGAGACTCTTGCCTGCGGGACCGGCGTGGCCTCCAGCGCGCGCGTCCTCGCCAAGTTCTTCCATGCCCCGGCCGAACTCACGTTCCTCACGCGTTCCGGCGACCTCGTGCGGACGCAGCTCCCGGGCTCCGGCGACGCCCGGAAGATCATCCTGACCGGCCCCGCGGTGGAAGTCTGCCGCGGCACCGCCCCCGCCGAACGATTCGAACTGGCCGTCGCTTCGGCGGCCAATGCCACATACTCCAAGGAAAAGGATTTCAACTCATGAAAATGCAAGGACTCTACACTGCGCTCGTTACTCCGTTTCACAACGGCGCCGTCGATTATGATAAGCTGACCCGGCTGGTCGAAATGCAGATCGCCGGCGGCGTCGACGGCATTTCCCCGGTCGGTACGACAGGCGAATCCCCCACGCTCAGCTTCGAGGAACACGAACGCGTGATCGCGACCGTGGTCCAGCTGGTGAACGGACGCTGCAAGGTCCTGGCCGGAAGCGGCGCGAATTCGACCGCGGAGGCGCTTCACCTGACGCGTCACGCCAAGGCCGATGGCGCGGATTTCTCGCTCCAGGTCGCGCCGTACTACAACAAGCCCACGCAGGAAGGCCTCTACCGGCATTTCGCCACCATCGCCGATTCCTGCGACATCCCGATCGTGATCTACAACGTCCCGGGGCGGTCCGGCGTGTCCGTCTCCGCCGAGACCATCGCACGGCTGGTGAAGAACTGCAACATCGCCGGCGTGAAGGAGGCCTCCGGCTCCGTCGACCGCGTGTCCGAGATCCTCGACCTCTGCGACGTGCCGGTCCTGAGCGGCGACGACGCCCTGACCGTGCCGATGATGTCGGTCGGCGCCGTGGGCGTGGTCAGCGTGGCCTCGAACGTGATCCCGAAGGAGATGAAGCGGCTCGTGGACGTCTGCCTCGCCGGAAACTACGCCGAAGCGGCCGTCATGCACCGCAAGCTCTACAAGTTCTTCAAGGCCATGTTCGTGGAGACCAACCCGATCCCGGTCAAGGCCGCGCTCGCGCTGCGCGGACTCGTCGACGAGGAATACCGCCTGCCGCTGTGTCCGCCGTCCGACAAGAACCGCGAGTTCCTGCGTCAGATCCTCGCGGACGTCCCGGAAGCCTGATTCATCCACGCGGCTCGCAATTTTATTTGCTCCCCCTCAACGAAAAACCGTGACAGAGAGGTAACCCCGATGATCCGTACCCGATTATACCTCATGGCGGCGGCTTTTCTCCTGACTGCCGCGACCGTCGTCTCCGCCCAGGACGACTCCGACGACAAGCGGCCGCGCGCCATTACCGCGGCGGAACAGCTCGCGGACGAAGAGGCGAAGAAAACGCCGTCGAAACCCGTCGAGACGAAGCCCGCCGAGGTCAAAACGGCCCAGGTGGCCGAACCCGCCGAAAAGAAGACCGATTACCGGTTCGCCGAGATACCCGATCAGGCGGCGGTCGTGTTTAAACTCAACCTCAACAAGCTGTATTCCAGCCCGACGTTCAAGGCCGTGGCGGATTCCGGCGACGTGCTCGCCATCCGCAACGATCTGATGCAGATTCCGTGGACGAAGGACGGGGCGCTTCCCGACCCGGTCATCCTTTATGCGCCCTGCCTGGGCTCGAGCTACGCCATGCTGGTCGGGATCGACCGTTCCGGCAGCGAGATCAGGGACCTGCTCGCGGCGAAGTTCGGCAAGTCCAAGAAAGTCGAATCCGGGAAGACCGGCCTCGGCGAGAAGATCACGGTGACCTATGACAAGGTCGACCGCAAGACGAAGAAGGTCACACCCAGGACCGAGGCGGAAATCCTCTTCCTCACCGGAAAAGTCGCGGCGTTCGGCCGCAAGGGCTGTCCGCTGGACCTCGGCTTTTTCGCGGGCGGAAAACTCTCCGCGGAGGAGTTCGCGAAGTTTCAGGACCTGCCGGATAACGTGGTCGCGGCGGGCGTCATGCGGAGTTTCCCTGTGGCCGCGTCCGAAGACCCGACCGGCCTGGCCGGGCTCGTGACGTCCGGCGAACTCATGGTGACGGAGTACGCGCCCGGGGCGGTTTCGCTCGTGCTGGATTTGAACTGTAAGAACGCGAAGGACGCCGAACTGGCCGCGCGCAGGATGAAAAGTTTCCTCCGCATCACGCTCGTGTCGCTCTTCGCCGCCGACAAGACGCTCTTCCAGGAACTCAACAAGTCCTGTTCGACCAGCTCCAGCGGGAACACCGCGAAACTCGAAGTGAAGCTCACGAAGAACACCATGGACCGCGTCCGGGCGTTCTATCTGCTGGAAAAGGCCATCGCGTCCGCCGCGACCGATGTGGCCACGGCCGTCGTGAAGGGCGTGGCAGGAGGGAAGAAGTGACCATGAAGCCGAAAACGAAGAAAACGCTCATCATCCTCGGATCCGTCCTCGGGGCGATCGTCCTGCTCCCCGTACTGCTGGCGCTGCTGCTCATCTCTCCGTCCGCGAATTACGTCTACATGCCGGACCAGGCCGAGGCCGATTCCCTGTTTGTGGCCGAGATCGTCGACATGATCTCCGATTCGGTCGTGGACGATGAGGGCAACATCCCGGAGATCGCCGAGGTCTCCATCCCGGCGGAACACGTCCGTGCGCTGCTCCGCCAGGTCGCGTATCACATCAACCTCAAAATGAAGGAAGACGGCGTGGCGTGCTCCCTCGACTGGCGCGACGGCGCGCTCGCGGCGGAGTGTTCGTATTCGCTGCCGGTATCGAAAGCGGTCATCTTGCGCGGCGCGGCCGTCCCGACCCTCAAATACGGCGTCTTCACCCTTAAAACCGTGCGCCTGAGCGCGGGCCGTCTGCCGCTGCCGTCCTCCATCCGCATCGTGAAGGACGGGATCACGGAGGAGAGTTTCAAGGACGAAGAGGCGCGGCAGGCTTTTTCGACTGTTCACCACCTCGAACCGGCCGACGACGGAGGACTTCGCCTCGGCGTTTACCCGGAGCGCATCAGCAGTCTGATCCGCCTGCTGGTATCCGGCGACTGATCCGCAGCGCACATCATTCACCCCGCAACCCCAGGAGCCGCAAGCACGATGAAATCCGAACCGGACGCGACAGTCCCCGGGCAGGGGTACCATTTCAAGACCTTCTCCGGCGTTTTCCTGCCGTCGATCCTGACGATCCTCGGCGTGGTGATGTTCATGCGTCTCGGCACGATCGTCGGCGAACTCGGCGTGTTTGGCGCGTTCTGTATCCTGCTCTTCGCGGAGAGCATCGCGGTGGCCACCGGGCTCTCGATCTCCGCCATCTCCACCAATACGCCGGTCCGGAGCGGCGGCCCGTATTTCCTGATCTCGCGTTCGCTGGGGCCCGGTTTCGGCGCGTCCATCGGGCTGACCTATTACGTTTCGCAGTCGCTGTCCGTGCCGTTCTACGTGATCGGTTTCACGGAAGCCTTCGTGACGGTGTTTCCGTCGTTCTCCGGGGCTGCGCTGTGGGTCGGGCTTGTCCCGCTCTCCATTCTCTTCGGCATCGCCATGATCGGGGCGGACTGGGCGATCCGGACGCAGTTCGCGATCATGATGATCCTCGCGCTGTCGATCGTCGCGATCGCCGGCGGCGCCATCGGGAGCGGCCCCGAACTCGGACGGCTGCAGTCGGCCCTGTGCGCCACAGGGGGGCGCGAAATCAACATCCTGGTCCTCGCGACGAGTTTTGCCGTGTTCTTCCCCGCCGTGACCGGATTCCTCGCCGGGGTCAACATGTCCGGCGACCTCGAGAACGCCCGCAAATCCATCCCGCGCGGTACGATGCTGGCCATCGGCGTGGGATTCCTGATCTACGTCTCCGAAATCCTGCTCTTCGCCTCCGCATGGGACCGCAACCTCCTGATCGAGAATACCTACGGCACGCTCGTGAAGAGCGCGGTCTTCCATACCGGATTCCTGGTCTTCGCGGGCATGGCGGCAGCCACGCTGTCGAGCGCGCTCGGCACGCTGATCGGCGCCCCGCGCATCCTCCAGGCGTTCGCCGCCGACGGCATCTTCAAGCCGCTGAACTGCTTCGCGAAAGGACGCGGCCAGACCAACGACCCGATCCTCGCGATGTGCCTGACGCTCGTGATCTCCGTGGGCATTCTCTTCTGGGGGAGCCGTCAGAGCGGCGGCGGCACGGCGCTGAACGCCGTCGCGGAGCTCGTCACGATGTTCACCCTGTTCACCTACGCCATCATCAACATCGCGGCCGCGGTCGAGCACTTCGCCGCGAATCCGTCGTTCCGCCCGAAATTCCGTTTCTTCCACTGGATGGTCGGCTGCTATGGCGCGATCGCGTGTTTCGTGGCGGCGGTGTTCATCAACGCCCTGCTGCTCCTGGTGGCGTTCGCGGTCGTCGGCACGCTCTTCCTGATCGCCCGGCGCCAGTCGCTCGTCAGCACGTTCGGCGATGCCCGGCGCGGATACTATTTCGAACGCATCCGCCGGAACCTGATCCAGCTGGCCTCCATGCCGTCGGACGCGAAAAACTGGCGGCCGCAGATCCTGATCCTCGCGGGGCCGGACAAGAAGCACCTGCCGCTCATTGAGTACGGCTCGCTCCTGAACAACGGCCGCGGCATCATGTCCGTGGCGCGGTTCCTGGCCGCCGGAAACGACCGGGCTGAGGCAGAACAGCGCCGCCGTCAGGAGGAGGAACAGCTCCGCACGCTGTCGCGCGAATCCGATACGCCGTTCTTCCCCGTCGTGGTCGCGACGGAGGACGACGTGGATTTCGATTCCGCGCTGAACATCTTCCTGCAGTCTCATTCGCTGGGGCCGCTCGCGCCGAACATCGTGCTGTCGGGATGGCCGGTCAAAAAGGAGCGCGTCGAGGCGTTCTTCCAGCGTCTGCTCACGATCCGCACGCTCCGCATGAACGCCCTGCTGCTCATCAACCCGGAACGTGCCGCGTCCGATCCGGGGAGCGGCCCCATCGACATCTGGTGGCGCGGACGCCGCAACGGTTCGCTGATGCTGATCCTGGCGCATCTGCTCACGTGCAACCGCCAGTGGCACAAGACCCCGATCCGGCTGCTGCGCCTGGCTTCGCCCGAGGACCGCGTCGACGCGGAGAGCGAACTCTCCCGGCTGGCGGAGGATTCTAGAATCGAGGTGCAGCACATCGTGTTGTCGCAGGAGTCCAATTTCGACTCGGCGTTCCGGGCGTATTCTTCGCGCGCATCCCTGATCTTCCTGGGGTTCATACCGCCCCGGCACGAGGAGTTCCAGTCGTTCTACGAACGCATCACATCCCAGCTGGAAGGCATGCCGGCGACGTTCCTGGCGGCCTCGGCGGGCGATACCGACCTGGATTCCTGATCCCGGCTGAACAAAGGGACGCGAAAGGGAGTATTACTGCGTTACCGGCAGGTCCAGACGCAGCCGCGCATCCTCGAGTCCGCCGCAGTTCGAGACGTTTTCGTATCCCGCCGCTTTCAGGGCGTTCAGTGCGGTTTCGGCGCGGCGTCCGCTGCGGCAGTACAGGATCACCGGCGTGGATTTGTCCGCCGCGACGGCCCCGATTTCCTCCGTGATCCGGTCGTGCGGGATGTTGACCGCGCCCCGCAGGTGGCCGGACGCGTATTCGTCGGCGGATCGCACATCGATCAGAACGATGGCGGAGGGGACGGACGCGGGTTTCCCCGGCGCGTCGGAGACGGCGGACCCGGGATTGGCGCAGGCGCACAGCACGGCGGAACAGCCGCAGAGGAGGATGTGTCGCAGGAAATTCATGTAGGATTCCTATCGCCGTGGGTGTGTCACGGCTTCGATTTGCGGTTTTTCTGCTTCAGCGGGAATTCGCGGAGCAGGACGTCTTTCCAATCCGCGGCGGTCTCCGCCTTGTCCTTCTCCATCATCGCGCGCACCTTGCGGAATCCGTCGCCGTAGACCGGATCGGTGCGGCGCTCGGTGTACTCCATGGCGCGTTTCGCCCCCTCATCGCGCGAGAACGACCACGCCACGAACTCGGCGAATCCCTCGCGTATCTCCGGCTTGTCCATCAGGTGCGGCAGCGTCTCGTGCATCCAGTCGTGCGCGAGCTCGTGCGCCGCGACCATGCGGAAGACGTCGAGCGGCAGCCCCTTCAGGATGCGGATGGTGTAACGCTCTTTCCCGCGAATCTCCTTCGGGTCGAACCAGCCGAGCTCGAGGTGTTCGCCGTCGGCTTCGAGGTTCAACTCCTTGCGGGTGCCGATCTCGTAGTCGATCTTGTGTTTCGTGGCGAGCTTGAACTTTTTGTTCAGGACCTCGCGCACGTCCTTCATGATCTCCGCGGCTTTCGCGGGGTCCTTCACAGCCGTTTTGAGACATTCCGCGCAGAGCATTTCGCCCCCGCCGGAATCCTCCACGGCCGGGCGCGCGCAGTAGCCGCACCGTTGCGGCCGCTCGGCGGGAGCCTGCGCGAAGACTGTCCCGGCGAGCAGGACGGTGCATGCGAAGAGGATGACGGTGTGCAGTCTCATCTGGTGAACTCGGTTGATGAACGAAAGAATGGTGCCGAAGGTGGGACTTGAACCCACACGCCATCACTGGCGCCAGATTTTGAGTCTAGTGCGTCTGCCATTTCGCCACTTCGGCAACCGGGAAATGTTCCGGGGTGCGAGCATCGGCCCTCGGAACGATCCGAATCATTACAATACTCCGTCCTCCTCCAAAAATCAAGTTCAAACGGAAAAAAAGCGGAGAAAAAGCCGTGCGTGACGGCACGCCGGAAGCGCCCCGCGCGGGGCAGGGGCGACGTTGAGCGGAGGAGTGAGCGGACGGATCAGAAGAGGGTGGCGCGGAGCTTCACGACGGCTTTCTTCACGCGGCAGGGGGCCTCCGCGGCCCACTTCGCGAAGTGTTCGTCCGTCGGGAAGAGCAGCACGAACCGGCCCGGGGTCATGGCGCTGAGCGTCATCATCTTCTGCGCGTGGTAGAACGCCACGTCCTTTTCATCGTCATAGGGCGTCTTGATCGTGGATTCGTCCAGCGGCGCGACGGCGATGTATTCCTCATTCGCGATGCAATACTGGATGTCGATGTACTTCCGGTGCGCCTCAAGAATGGGCGACGGTTCGGATTCCGTCTCGTAGGACTGCACCATCACGTAGAGGTCGCGGCCCATGAGCTCGAACGTCTCCTCCGGGGTGTCCGGCGTGAGCGTCTTCAGAAACTCGAACGCCTTCAAAGTCGCCGCGCTGAAGCGGTAAAGGGCGATATTGTCGATATGGTCGTAAATCATGGCAGCCTCCTTGTGGCCGGGTCAATCGATGAAAATGACGGGGGTATCGGATACGAATTTGTTTTTTTTGTTGATCTCGCGCACAAATGGATCAACCAGCGCGGGGTGGAGGAAAAGCCGGTGGCCGTGACGGTAATCTTCTTCCCGGAAATAGAAGTCGGCCCACTGTTTCCCCGGGGCGTACACGATGCTCCACAGGGTCACGGCATCGTCGCCGCCGCCCCCCTGCGGATACCAGAACTTTTTTTGCGACTGCTGAACGCGCGCAATACAGGACCGGACTTCCTGGAACGGCAGTTGGACGATCCAATTGCCATGAGCGCCGAACCCGCCAGCGAGAACGAAATCCGGGCCGAT
>JAFYBD010000218.1 GCA_017540385.1 Lentisphaeria bacterium | reverse complement strand
TGACATGAGTATCCTCAGTTCAAAGCTAAAACTTCAAGGTACACTATAAACAAGGTACTTTATAGTGTACCTTGCGCGTATGCGCGTGAGACGTATTTTTCGGACTTTTTGATGCTCTCGACCGTATGCGCGTGAGGCGATTTCTTTCCCTGCGGCCCCCTACATCCCCTGCTGCCCGCTTGACATCCGGCCGGTCCGGTGCTATAGTAACGCGTTCACGGTCCGGGGAGTCCGTCTCCGTGACCGCATCCATGAACCGAAAAAGGAGCCGCCATGAAAACTCTGCTTATCGCTGGTCATCCCGACCTCTCGAAATCCGTTGCCAACGCCGCGATCCTGGAGGAACTCGCCCTGGCGTTCCCTGACATGACCGTCCGCAAGCTCTGCGTGGTCGCGCCCGACGGCATGTTTCATGTGACGGCGGAACAGTCCGCCCTGGCCGAAGCCGACCTCATCGTCTGGCAGTTCCCGTTCCAATGGTACGCGATGCCCTGGCTCATGAAAAAGTGGCTGGACGAGGTTTTCGTGCACGGTTTCGCACACGGGACCGGGGCGAAGCTCGCGGGAAAGAAGCTCCTCGTTTCGTTCACGACCGGCGCTCCCGAAGCGGCCTATACCGGCGGCCCCGGTTCGGTCGGGGACATCAATCATTTCGTCGAAGCGTTCGCCTCGACCGCCGTGGTCTGCGGCCTGGATTATCAGGGGGCGATGTGGGTGAACGGCATGAGCTACGCCGCCGATGCCGAGGGCGTGGCGCGCCAGCAGGCGAAAGCGCGCGAATACGCCGCCAGGCTCATCGCTCGCATCCGCGAGATTAAGGGATAGGAAAAGGGAAAAAGGGGGAAATGGTCGGGGCAACAGGACTCGAACCTGCGACCTCATGCTCCCAAAGCACGCGCTCTACCAGACTGAGCTATACCCCGGAAAAGAAAGGAATCATTACTTTATCCCCGGAACCGGAAAAAAGCAAGCGAAATCCGCGAAAAAGCGGCGGAAAAACGCCCGGTCGCTTGCTTTTTCACCCTTGGCGGTGTATTGTTTAGGGCACGTCGGCCGGAAATGATCTCCCGACCGAACCCGTACACCAAACACGACCACCTCACTCCGCCTCCCGAAATGAAGAATCTGGACCCGAAACTCCCCCCGACTCCCTGCTTCGTCGTCGACCTGGCCGCACTCCGCCGCAACCTCGCGATCCTGGACGACGTCCGCCGTCGCGCCGGAGTGAAGATCCTGCTCGCCCAAAAGGCGTTCTCGATGTTCGCGGTGTATCCGATGATCCGGCGCGTGCTGGACGGTACCTGCGCGAGCTCTCCGCACGAAGCGCGGCTCGGCCACGAGGAATTCGGCGCGGAGACCCATGCGTTCGCCGCGGCGTATTCGGAAGCCGACCTGCGCGAACTCCTCCGCCACTGCACCACGATCGTCTTCAATTCGTTCAGCCAGTGGAAGCGGTTCCGCCCCATCACGGCCGAAGCCGCCGGCCGGGTCCGTTTCGGGCTCCGCGTGAACCCGGAGCATGGCGAGGCCGTACGGGAGATTTACTCCCCCTGCGCGCCGAAATCGCGACTCGGCATCAAGCGCGCCCTCTTCGCAGGCGAATCGCTCGACGGTATTTCCGGGCTGCATTTCCACACGCTCTGCGAACAGGATTCCGATGCGCTGGAACGCACCATGGCTGCGTTCGAGGAGCGTTTCGGCGATCTGCTTCCCTCGATGCAGTGGGTCAATTTCGGCGGCGGCCACCACATCACGCGTCCGGGGTACGACGTGGAACGCCTCGTGCGCATCCTGACGGAGTTCCGGGCGCGCCATCCGCACCTGACCGTCTATCTGGAACCGGGCGAGGCTGTCGTGCTGAACGCCGGGTCGCTTTTCGGGACCGTGCTGGACGTGGTGCACAATGACTGCGACATCGCGATCCTGGACGTTTCGGCGGAGGCCCACATGCCCGACGTGATCGAGATGCCCTACACGCCGCCGGTGAACGGTGCGGACGAACCGGGCGTGCATCCGCACGAATACCGTCTCGCGGGACATTCCTGCCTCGCAGGCGACGTGATCGGGGATTATTCGTTCCCCGCGCCGCTGAAGGTCGGCGACCGCGTGGAATTTCTGGACATGGCGCTGTACACGATGGTGAAGACGAACACGTTCAACGGTCTCGCACTGCCGTCAATCGCCACGTTCGACCCCGATACGGGCGAATTCAAACTGATTAAATCGTTCGGCTACGAAGACTTCAAAAACCGCCTGTCGTAGTTCAATCCGAGGCGGGTTTTTCCGCCTGTGATCCCGCGGGAATCGCGGCTTTCGAGGCCGGAGTCGCGGCCGGTGTTTTGTCGCCCAGATGCGTGCTCAAGAAGACCGCCGTCGGGCCGTCGGCTCCGCCGATGATGGCGATGCCGCCCGCCGGTTTTTCCTTCTCGGACTGCTCGGATTGTTCCTTCTCGGGCTGTCCCGGGACCGCCTTGCCGGAGAGCTCGAGGAATTCCCGCCAGAGCCCGTTCAGTCTGACCACGTCGTCCTCGGTCAGCTTCGCCGCGATCTCCGCGTTCGTGGCATGGATCGCGTCCAGGTCGATCTCCTCGTGCCACAGGGTCAGCATCCTGCGGAACGCCCCCGCCTGATAGCCGTAACCGTTGCTCCAGGCTACCTGCCAGATGCCTGTCAGGAACACGACCAGCGCCGCGAGGACCGCCACGATGCAGTCCGACGGATTGCGGCGTTCGCGCCGCCCGGGTCCGAACATCAGCAGGTTCGCCCCGGCGAAGAGGAAGCAGCCGCCCAGCAGCCAGACATAACGGAACCGCAGATCTTTCTCCGGTTCCTTCACCTGATATTCCTCACCGTCGGAGACGGTCGCGTCCATGTCCGCCACGGCCTGCCGCACGGTATCGGTTTTCGCGAGCGTTCCGACGAATTCCTTGCAATACCTCTGCTCCATGGTTGCCGATCCGGTGGCGTTGCCGCCCGCGATCATCCCGGCGATCCCGACCACGCAGGTCAGATAGGCCGTCAGGAGGGCGAGCAGGATCACGATGCCCCACCAGCGCGTCCCCGGGATGCGAATCGCGCGGATGAAGAGGTAGAAGAGAAATGCGGGGAAGATGGTGACCATCGCGATCACCACGAAAATGCCGAGAATGCTGCCCATGATGATGGGACTCCTTTTTTTTGATTACTTCCCGTTCTGCGGGGCCGGATACGCCTGCAGCAGGATTTCCTTCCACTCCGCTGCCGTCCGCGCCTTTCCCATCATGTCGCGGATCTTGCGGAATCCGTCGCCGTAGATCGGGTCGGTATTGTGTTCCATCCGCCACGGGATCCGGTCCAGATGTTCCGATTTCGAGTACAGCCACGAGATATATTCCGAGAATCCCTCGCGGATTTCGGGTTCGTCGATATGGGGGAGGTTTTCCTCCATCCAGTCGTGCGCCAGCTCATGCGCGCCCACGGACCGGAAGAAATCGGGCGGCAGTCCCTTCAGGATCAGGATGCGGTAGGTCTCACGGTTGCGGATGGCATAGTTGAAGAGCGTCAACGTCTTGCGGTTGAAGATGAAGAGCCCGAGCTCGCGTTCGCCGTCCCCGCTGGATTCCTTCTTCAGGTCGGCTTTCGTGCAGAGTTCGAACTTGATCGTGTGGTTCGTCCCGAGCTTGTATTTGTCGGCCAGCTCCTGCCGCAGCGAGGCCATGATCTTTTCAGCCTCGGTCTGGCTGAAGATCGCCTCCTTCGCACATTCCCGGCACAGGGTCCGGCCGTCCCCGACCTCCTTTGAGAATTTGTCCAGCGGCATCTGGCAGCAGGAACACGCGGGCAGCTGCGAACAGTAGTCGCAGAGGAAGATGTCATCCCCGAGTATCATGCCGGCAGGCTCGCGGCGGTGGCAGTTCGCACATTCCTTGAACGTCGTTTCCAGGCACGCCCGCGAGCAGTAGTTCCTGCCGTTGCTCGTGAATCCCTGCTTGAACCGTTTCCCGCACACGTCGCAGACCGGGAGCAGGGACTCCGCGTACTGGTTGAAACACTTCTCGCTGCAGAAATTCTTGTCTTCCGAACGCAGGAACGACGCGTTCGACGCGATCCTCTTCCCGCACCAGTCGCACACCATGATGTTCCGTCTCGCGCCGGCATAACAGCACAGCGTGAGCGCGACGAAGAACGTCAATACGATCGCGAGCGTTTTTTTCAGCATGGACACTGCTCCGGGGTTGTCGTGGTTGTCGGACAAAGAGTTTCGAACAATATAGCACGGCACGAACGGTTTGTCAAGGGTATCTCCGAAAAATGGGCGCCTCGGGATCGTCGTCCACGCCCGGCCACCCCGTCGCCACTGCGCGGTTTGCTCCTGGCCTTTGTCGTGCCTCACATTCTGCCGGCAGGGGAAAATCGCGGTTTTTCTTCCGCCTTAACTTGATTTTCCCCCGTTCAAGGGATATAGTATTCTGTTCTATTTTAGCATTTTCTCTTTTACTATCCGCAGGAAACCCGACCCGAACCATGAGCAGCACCAAAGACAACGACCGGAATTTCAGGTCCCAGAGCTATCTCCGGCTCCTGAAATTCACCAAGCCGTACTGGAAACGCCTCACGTTCGGCATTCTCTGCGGCATGCTGGTCGGCGGCTCCCTCTTCTTCGCCCTCCTGCTGGTCCCCCAGCTGGTCGGCCTGGTCGACACCGGCAGCGACATCGGCGTCTCGCCCGAGCGCATCGTTTCCGCCGAATCCATCACCCGTCTCCGCGAGATCGCGGACGAAAACAACTTCTCGGTCGAGGAGAAGGAACGCCTCATGGCGGAAGTCCTCTCCGAGCCCGCCGATTCCGATCCGAAGCTCACCAAACTCCTCCAGCAGGCGAGTGACGCCATCCGGCGCTTCCATCTGCCCTGTTCCATCGAGGGCAAGGTCTTCACGGTCGAATGGCCCGTCCACCGCAGTTTCGACATCGTGACCCCGGACGGACGCATCGCCTGGCAGCTCTTCGCGGTCTACATCTTCTCGTTCGTGATGATGTGGTTCCTCCGCAGCCTCGGAATGTACCTGAACGGCTATTGCACGCGCTACGTGGGCATCCGCGTGGTCGCCGATATGCGCAGCGCCATCTTCCGCAAGCTCGCAAACCAGTCCCTGCGATTCTACGGCGACATGGACGTCGGCCACCTCATCAGCCGCTGCACCAACGACACGTCGGCGCTCGAATACTCCGTCTCGCACTCCATCGAAGACCTCACGAACGCCCCGCTGCAGGTCCTGGGCTGCCTCGGAGCCATGATCGTGGCGTGCCGCCAGTCGGACAGTCTGGCGATGGTCGTCACGCTCACCGCAGGCATCCTGCTCATCATCATCCCGCTTCAGATCGTGAGCCGCATCATCCGCAAATACTACAAGCGCAGTTTCGCCCGCATCGCCGACGTCTTCTCCCGCATGCACGAAGTCTTCTCCGGCATCCGCGCCGTGAAGGCATACAACGCGGAGGAACGCGAAGCCAACCGCTTCAACGCCGTGAACCGGAAGTATTACCGGCAGGCCATCCGTGCCATGCGGATCCACATCCTGGTCGCCCCGCTCATGGAAATGGTCGCCGTGACCGCCACGCTCGTTTTCCTGCTCTACTCCTACAAGAACGGAATCACGGTCACCGAGCTCGCCGCACTGCTCACGCCGGCCATGATGGCCTACCGCCCCATCAAGGACATCTCGAAGGTCTTCGCCAGCCTCCAGCAGTCGATGGCCGCGGCCGACCGCTATTTCGCCCTGCTCGACACGGACACCTCCCTGCCGGAGAAACCCGACGCGATCGAGCTCAAGGAGTTCAAGCAGGGCATCACCGTGCGGGACGTGTGCTTCTCCTACGACGACCGCGTGGTGCTCGATCACGTGTCGTTCGACATCCCGCGCGGCAGCATGGTCGCCGTGGTCGGCGAGACCGGCTCGGGCAAATCCACCATCGCGAACCTCCTCGCGCGCTTCTACGACGTCGATTCCGGCTCCATCGCCATCGACGGCGTGGACATCCGCGACTACACCATTTCCTCGCTTCGCGGCATGATCGGCGTGGTCAATCAGGACGCCATCATGTTCAACGAGACCATCGCCGAGAACATCGCCTACGGCAAGCCTGACGCCACACGCGACGAGATCATCGCCGCCGCCAAGCTCGCCAACGCCCACGAGTTCATCGTGAACGGCCCCCATCCCGAGGGCTACGAGACTGAGGTCGGCGAGAAGGGCTTCAAGCTCTCCGGCGGCGAGAAGCAGCGCGTCTCCATCGCACGCGCCATCCTCCGCAATCCCCCGATCTTCATCCTCGACGAGGCCACCAGCGCGCTCGACACCGTGACCGAAACGCTCGTGCAGGAGGCCCTGAACCGCGTGATGTCGAACCGCACCGTCTTCGCCATCGCGCACCGCCTGAGCACCATCCGCAACGCCGACATGATCCTCGTGATGCACGCCGGTCGCATCGTCGAGTGTGGTACCGAATCCGAACTCCTCGCCCGCGAGAACGGCGTTTACAGACGTCTCCACAGCACACAGTTCAGCCTGTGAACCATCCGCCTTTCCCGCCATGATGAAACGCCGGACAGCGCCGTCCTTTTCCCCCGGGATGATCTCCATGCTCGGCTCCTGGTGCTGGGTGAAGGACTCTTTCGCGGCGGATTTCGACCGCCTGACTGCCGCAGGGGTGTTCGACCCCGGCGACGGCTCCCGCACCATCTGGAGCACGCGCAGCAAGTATGTGCTGCGGATCCCGGTCTCCCCTGGTTTCGACGTGGCGTACAAGGGGTTCTACCGCGTCCACGGCGCGCATCGGTACATCTTCCACCCCTCGCCGTCGGCCGCTGAAGCCGCCAATTACGTCCGCCTCGCCGAACTCGGCTTCCCTCTGCCCGAACTCCTCGCAGTCGGCGAGATCCGCCGGGGGCCGTTCCTCCGCGACGCGTTCTTCGTCTCCCGCTTCATCGACGGCTACCGCAACGGTCTCGATTTCCACGGCCCGGGTCCCCACGCCTTGGACGTCCCGCTCATGAAGGCGTTCTGCGCCGGCCATCTTGCGCTCCTCGCCAGACTCCATGACGCCGGGATGCTGCATTACGCGTTCACGCCGTCGAACCTCCTGTACCGGCAGACCCCGTCCGGCCTCGAATTCTGCTGGGTCGACGTGGCCGACTGCAGGAAAGCGGAGATCGGCCTCCGCGAGATCGTCGAGGACCTCGTCCAGTTCTTCCGCCACCTGAACCACATCGACGCCGCGCTCCGCCGTGAACTCCTCGCGCCGTATTTCGACGATGTCAAGGTCCCCCGCACCAACCTCGACGACCTCTGCGCCCTCCTCGAAAAACGCCTCCTCGTGCGCATGAAACCCCGCACGGACAAGACACCCCCGCCCCTCACGGTGTCCTGAATCAATGCCTTCACGCGTCTAAGAGATTGATCTTCAAAGCCGAAAACAACCGCTTCACGCGCTTACCCGGCAAAAGGTCCCAAAGCCCAAAAAAACGTCTCATGCGCATACACGCAAGATACACTAAAAAGTACCTTGTGTATCTTGAAGTTTTGGCCTCAAGCTTGGGAAAAAAGCGGTAGCTTGCTCCCCGAATCAGGTTGCGAAACCGATCCTCTCACAGACCGTGCAATGGTCAGTTGCAGTATCAGCCCCGGTCGAGTGACCGCCTCGCAACGCTTTTTTCGTTTTTTTTGATAACATTCGCTAAGATATTCGGTTTTCGCGCGTCTAATCGTCAGAAACACGTTTTCGACGACACTCTGCAACACCTGTCACACAAGGAGAGATCCATGAAACGACAACACTTCGAACGTTTTCGGGGCATGATCCTGTGCCTCGCCCTGCTCATTTCGGCGGTCGTTCCGTTCGCCGTCTCCGCACAGTCGGATTCCGGGGAGGTCACGCTCATGCTGAAGTTCACGGTCAACGGGCGGGCCGAAGGGACGTTCACCTTCGCGGGCGACGAGATCACCTACCGGCACACCGTCCGGCCCGGCCGCATCGGCGAAAACAAGTACCCGGAAGACATTACCGTCGACGGCAAGCCGTGGGAGGACCTGCAGCAGCCCTTCAAGCTCGACTTCACCCCGGATTTCGAGAAGACCGTCATGCTCGAATGCGAGCCGGCCAACCGCGTCCAGGTATCCCCCCATCCCGACCGGGCCCTTGTGCATGTTCGCGACTCGAGCCATGCCGCGAAGCAGTTCAGCATCAAGCTCGCCGTGAAAAACCAGATCAGCCGCCCGAAGCCTCAGCCCGCCGCGGCCGCATCCGGCCCCGCACAAACACCCGCCCCAGGTCCGGTCGTCATCACGCCCGAACAGAAGGCCGTCGCCGCCGAATTGAACCGTCAGGGGTTCCGCATGCTCCAGGCCCTCGGTGATGAAAAAGAGACCGTGACCAAATTCATCTCCCCGTACAGCATCGACAGCGCGTTCGCCATGCTCTATACCGGGGTGGGCGGCCGGACGCGGGAGGACATCCGCAGGGTGCTCGGACTGCCAGCCGATCCCGCCGCATCCAGCACGTTCTTCCACGCCATGTCCGGCCAGTATCAGGCTTCCCGCCAGGCTGACGTCCTCGTCTCGAATTCCGCCTGGGTCGATCGGCGCGTCAAGCTCCGGCCCGAATACGCCGGGACGCTCGAGACCTATTTCGAGGGTGCGTTCTACACCGAGGATTTCTCCCGCGGCGAGGCCGTCGCACGCAAGATCAATTCGCTTGTCGAATCGAAGACCAAAGGCATGATCAAGGACCTGCTCGCCCCGTCGGCGATTTCCCCCCGCTCCCGGCTGATCCTGGTGAACACCCTGTATTTCGAGGCGAAATGGAAATATCCGTTCAAGGAGAACCAGACCCGCCAGATGCCGTTCTATCTTTTCGGTGGCGGGACGAAACGCGTTCAGATGATGTATCAGAAACGTCGCTTCCAATACTACTCCAATGAGGAGGACAACGTGCACGCAGTGATCCTCCCGTACGAGGATCCCAGGTTCGAACTCGTCGCCCTGATGCCCCTTCAGCCCGGTGCCGACCAGGGCCGGGCCGCCATGAAGTCCATCCTCGCCAGGATCGGCGACAAGCTCGATTCCTGGCTTACGGGCGAGTCCCCGTACACCACGAACGTCTGGCTCCCGAGAGTCGACCTCACCGACATGACTATGCTGAAGGACACCTTGCAGCGGCTCGGCATGTCCGCGCCGTTCCGTCCCTCGTCCGACTTCGACCCCATCCTGGCGGACAAAGGCGGGTTCGACAGTTTTTATATTGAGTCGGTCATTCACAAAACCGCCCTGAAGATGGATGAGTATTCCACCAAGGCCGCCGCGGCCACAGCGATGGGAGCGGCCGCTACCGGATATCCTCCCCGCAACCCGCCGCCGGAGAACTACTTCCGCGCCGACCGGCCGTTCCTGGTCCTGATCCGCGACAATCAGACCGGGCTCATCCTTTTCATGGGCCGCGTCAACGACCCCGACAAGAAGTAATGGTCCGGCCTGTGGGCTCTCATCCTCCCCCCCCGGCGATCCATGGTCCCGGGGAGCCATCATGTCTCTGGCAGACGGTCTTCAGCCCGATTTTTGATTGCTTATAAAACAATCTGTATTTATGGTGGCGCATTGTCTTGAAAAGGTGTCTTTCTCGTCCCGCGTCTGTTTCCGTTATCTAAAACAATCAAAAAAGAACCGGCAATCTGTCCGCCCGGTTGCCTTTATCGTGACAGCATGCAGGAAATCCCCTCTCCACGACGTTAAATACCAGGTTTTAACACTGTTTTACACGATTTATGCCTTATTTTTTACGAAAAACGATTGTTTCGATTTGCAATATTATTTGATGGGATGTATATTATCCATGTACTACACATTTACAACCCCACCCACGGAGTCCCAGCAAAAATGGCAGCTTCAGACCCTGCAATCCTCAGAAAAACCGTTTCCCGCCTCTATGATGCGTTCCGCGAAGCCGTCGACAGCATCGGCCACATCGCCCGCATCGACGTGAGCATACGCCAGCATCAGACCATGTCGCTCGTGTGCCGCCTCACGGAGGACAAACCGAACGGCGTGACGCTGAAGGAACTCGCGGAAGCCATGAAGCTTGCCCCCGCCACCGTCTCCGAACTCGTCGAATCGCTCGTGCGGAAGAACTTCCTCCAGCGCGTGCAGAATCCCGAGGACCGCCGCGCCGTCCAGATCACCCTCACGGAATACGGCCAGACTCTCCTCGACGAATGTACCCAGCGCGTCGACTCCCTCTGCGCCGATCTTCTCAACGGCCTTACCGCCGCCGAACGCGACTCCCTGCTGAAGGGGCTCTCGAAAGTCACTTCCAGCCTCTGACTTTCCGCAAGGCATCTTGTTCCATCCCCCCCGTGCCGTCGCGTAGCACGGCACAGTATCGGCACACTCTGTGTGTGTTCTAGCGTAGCAGAACACAGCCGCAATCCAAGCGTCAGCTTGGCACAGTATCGGCACACTCTGTGTGTGCCCGAGCGGAGCCGGGCACTACTCTAGTGCAGGCTTTGCCTGCTTTTTGGAAAAAAAACATGTTTCCGGCTTGCAATTCATCCGGAAGCATGGTATATTATACTTTATCTTATCTGCGGAGAGATGGCCGAGTGGTCGAAGGCGCAGCATTGGAAATGCTGTATAGGGGCAACTCTATCGTGGGTTCAAATCCCACTCTCTCCGCCATTTTTATTTTAAAGCGGCGGGACAGCCTTTTTTTAAGATGCGGGGAGGGGGATTCCTGCCTCGGTAACCTTTTATCACTGCAAAGAATATGCGCTCTGCGCCCTGCCCGAGCTTACCGGTAGATCGGGAGCAGGTTGTACGTTTTCAGCACGCCGATGAGGGCCAGGTGGAGCGGGTAGTAGATGTAGAAGAACCACTTCATGAAGGTGTTGAACTTCGGATTGCTGCCGCGCTGGCCGTTGTACAGCATCAGGATCGGGATCGACAGCAGCACGGACAGCTGCATCGTGGCGTACAGCAGATCGTAGGGCAAGAACGTGTATCCGAAGACGCCCACGTAGAACGCCATCCACAGCGCCGGTTTCCACAGGCATCCGCGGTATGTGCCGAAGCACAGCACCAGCAGCGACGCCACGCAGCTCCAGTCGCCGGGGAAACTCACCACGCAGATCAGGCAGATCAGGAGGGTCTTCGCCCAGCACGTTTTGATCTTCTCGCTGTAGGCTACGCGCAGCATCACCAGGCCCCACGCCAAGGTCCAGATCACGCTCGTCTGGCTGGCATCGTAGTTGTAGTAGAACGGGATGAGCGCGTGCCAGTCGCGGAATCCGTACCATTCGATCTCGAACGCGAAGTGGGAGATGATCGCGAAGAGGAACATCCGCGCGGTGTATTTGTTCACGTTTCGCGTGTGGAAGAACCCCTCGGCCACGAAAAAACACATCGTCGGCATGGTGATGCGCCCGATGATGTGCATCACGATCGGGGCCCACCGATGCGGATAGCCGGGGAAGATCGCCCACGCGATGTGGTCGATCGTCATGGCGATGATCGCGATGAATTTGATCGCGTTGCCGTTCAGCACCTTATAATTCGTCATGCCGGGGGTTTCCTTCTTCTGCCGTATCGTATCTCATGCGGTTTTACACCGCCAGTTACTCCGCCAGTTACTCCGCCAATTTTCCGCTCATAAAACGTTTTAATCCTGCAAAATAACCATGGATTTGTCTATGAATTACCATCATTATTACCCTTATATGGGGGTATTACCCTTATTCTCCGATGCAAGGAGCCGTTTGCCATACTCACGGCCCTTGAGAGTTAAGTTGTAAACAAATTGTGTGTTTCTATCATTGTGCCACGAATAGTCCAAATAGTTTTGTTCATTAAGATATTTGAGGGCATCGGGAATAGCTACTTTATCCGTAATTGGAAATTGTTTTTTTGACTTTAAGAAAAGTATTGTTTCGATTCTTCCATAACGCCGAATTACTAAAAGTCTCTCCTCGTTATTTTCAACTATCTGCCTCATAATGCTATTAGCTTGATCTAATAATTCTTTGACTGGAGGATTAGTTTCTAAAAGAAGAGAAGCTTTGATTTCGGAATCAGGAAGAGCGACTATAGTGTTGTTTAGAGTTCCAATAGTGGTTTCACTAAAAGAATTATTGCTTCCTAAGGTGGTGTGTTTTTTGCTCACGTCAATCTTAGTTTCTTTTTTGCTCCCAATAGTTATACCGCTAGAAATCAAACGCAATAGAGAAGAAAGGATAGAAAGCATTGAATTGTCTCCTTACATCTTATCCGATGAACTCATCAACTGCTGGTATCGCTTCATCAAATCTGCGACGATGGCAGGCTCCGTCATGGAGGACTTGTAGCCGTACAATTTCATCACAGCGAGGTCGTTTGCCTGATGTGCTTTGCGGAGTTCAGGTGGCATTGTGTTTTCATCGTACAAATCCGCCAAAGAGCAATCCGGGTATTGGTTGCGCGCATCCAAAATGCCCTGCGCGGTTTCCTCTATCGCCTTTTTTTGTTCGTCTGAAGCTTCCGGCCATGGGAAATTGTTGTAGACGATGTTGATGGAATAGCGATAGCGCGTTTCTAGCCGTCCGCAAACAGCACGCATCCAATCCATGTGAACACTTGAAGTGAGAACTCCAAAATGATACAAAGTAGCATCGGGAATGATTATATTTAGATTTGTTGAAATGGTATCATCCCCCATAAAACCAATGGGGACATATTGTCTTTTCTCTGAGCTAACAGAAGGGACAATAATAAAGGAATCTGGATTTAGAGTTTCTCTGAATACAGTAGGTCTTTCTGCAAGTTTTCGTCTGCCGGCATCGGGAGAATTCAATCTGTCCTTCCGGCAAAGTTCTACTCGATTCATGACAAGAGGCATTTTTCGTAATTCGGCAGGAGATATATTGACCAGCCAAAGACAATAACGTTTTTTGTTGTTGATGAATTCCTCTGAGCCAATCAGCTTCTTGATGTATTGTTTCGCATCGGGTTCTTTGGTTATAAAATCGTTGTAGTCCTTTTCTTCAATGATTAAATGCCCGCCATCTGCAGGACGGTTTCCGGTTGTCATTGTCGGGACATCACAGAGTGGCTTGTTTCGGTTTTCAACAAAAACAGTTGGAGCATCAATCAAATATGGGGATATTTCTGAAGCAATTAATCTGTTCCCGTTTTCATCGAATATGACTTTTTCTGAGTTGGATGCAATTATGCTGAAACCGATAATGACGCAAT
This sequence comes from Lentisphaeria bacterium, assembly GCA_017540385.1. GTDB lineage: Bacteria > Verrucomicrobiota > Lentisphaeria > Victivallales > UBA1829 > UBA1732. Next base: position 3,399 of record JAFYBD010000218.1, on the reverse strand, counting down.
GAACATGAGCTTTGATGCTGGCCTCACTGTCCCAGCGGAATGTACGGTGTGCAAAATCTATATGAACTCCGAATCGTTCATATAAAGGTTTCCAGACACTTGCCACTTGTTCCCCCTGCGTAATGGAATTTGTAGAAACAAAAGCTGTACGGATTGAGGTAGATTGCATCATTTCTGCTGCTTTGAAATACCATCCAGCCACATAGTCTATTTTCCCGGCAGTCTTATACGGTTTTCCTTTTTCATCCTTGTAAATCGAAAGCATTTCGGCTTTCTGCTCGTTTGATTGAAAAGAATATCCCACGAATGGGGGATTGCCCATGATGTAGTTGAGCCGTTCTTTCGGGACGACAGTGTTCCAGTCGAGTTTGAGAGCGTTTTCCTCGATGATGGACGCGTTCGTTTTGAGTGGGAGGAAATCAATATCGTGTCCGACGATCTCCTCCGTTTCGCGCAGCATCTGGCTCTCGGCGATCCAAAGGGCAGTCTTCGCGACGGCGACGGCGAAGTCGTTGATTTCGATGCCGTAGAAATGATCAATGGAGATGAGGACAGGCGAGAGCGCTTCGCCGAGGAATGCGGCCCCATCACCGTGAATTGCTTTGATTGCTTCGTTTTCGAGGCGGCGAAGGGACAGGAACGTTTCAGTGAGGAAGTTGCCGGAACCGCAGGCGGGGTCCAGGAACGTGAGTGAGGCCAGCTCCTCCTGAAAACTGCGGAGCCGCTTGGTTCGTTCCCTAACGTCCTTCAGCTTCAAGGTGTCGTTCAGCTTTTGGCGGAGCTCGTCCAGAAACAGCGGGTCGATGACCTTGTGAATGTTCTCAATGCTGGTGTAGTGCATGCCACCGGAACGGCGCGTCTCGGGGTTTAGGGTACTTTCGAAAACTGCCCCGAAGATGGTCGGAGAGATATCGCTCCAGTCGAAGTCGTCGCTGGCTTTCGCTATGAGCAGGTTTTTGACCTCATCATTGATGCGAGGGATTTCGATATTCTCCTCAGCGAAGAGACCGCCATTGACGTACGGGAAAGCGGCGAGGTCATCATTGAGATAGGGATCGCGTTCCTCCGTTTTCGTATCCAGTACCTTGAAAAGGTCTATAAGCGCACCACGGATGCGGGATGGTTCGAGCTTGGCGAGATAGTCGTGGAACTGGTTTTTGATCGGGAAGATGCCTGCATCCTCGGCGTAGAGACAGAAAACGAGGCGGACGCAGAGCTTGTTCAGGCTTTTCAGCGTGCTGTCGGCGGTCGGGTCGATGTAGAGCTTCAGAATCGCATCATAGAGCGTGCCGACGAGTTCGCCGGCCTGCATGGAGAGCTCCATCTCGCGCTTGATGCTTTCGCTGGTGGCGTCGACAAGAAACTGCAGGCGGTGAAATTCTTTCGGCAAATCGGACAGTTGGATATAATCGGTTTTCCGTTCCTCTGTATCGTAAACCTGGAACGTCTCGAAATTGCAGACGACAACAAATCGAGGGAACTCTGAGCGTTTTAGACCAAAGATATAACGCTTAGCCTGTTCCATGGGCGTAAGCATCGCCCCGTCCGACTGCTTTTGTTTTGTTTCAAGATTGACCCCAAGACTTTTCTGTTCGATCAAAACCTCGGTTGAGGGGATTCTGGCGTCAATGAAATTGGTGTGCTCCAATTCCACCTGATTTTCGAATACGATGAAGTGTTCAGGATTGCTTACGCCAAAAACAGTTCGCAACAGTTCAATCCAGAAAGGCTGAGTTTCGCCTTTTTCATAGCCTTTGCCTTTCCAGTATTCGGCAAATGCCTTGGCGGCTCTTTGCTGCTCTTGAAACGTCATGATGTCCTGAACTCCGTAGGGGCTTTGTCCGGGGAAAATGGGGTGAAGCATCCACGGGAGGACATCCCGTGGATGTCAATGTCAGGCGAGCTTATTTCAGCTCACTTGTCCTTTTTTTCGTCTTTCTTTTCGTCCTTGGGGGCGGGTTTGGGGGCCTTGACCCACTTGCCGTCCTCTTCCTGGATGAAGTCGCCCTCGTTGGCCTTGGAGCGGATCTGCTTGGCGCGGATTTCGCCGACCTTTTCGACGGTGGTCTTTTCCTGCTTGGCGACGGCGGTGTAAACGGTCTTGCGGTCGGCGTTTTCGGCCTCGATGAGCTTGGAATCGTCTTCGGAGAGCTTGGCGTCCTTCATGGCTTCGAGGTAACCGGCCTTGTTTTCACCGATGGAACCGGCCTTCTTGAGGGTTTCGATTTTCGGCTTGCGTTCGGCCATGTTCTTCTTGATGGTGGCGCTGTCGGCTCCGAAGGCGAACTGCGGCGCGACGATGGCGCAGGCGAAGATGGCGAGGGAAATGGCGAGAAACTTTTTCATGTGAGGTCTCCTTGGAAAGAATTAAAGTGCGTCGAGGTCGCCGAAGAAGTCGTCGAGGGCCTTCTCGATGCGGATGTTGATGTCGAGCGTGATGTGGACGGGCTTGATCTCGATCGGCTTGACGTCGACTTCGTTCTGCGTCCGGATGCAGGACGACGCGCCGAAGCCGATCATGACGGCTGCGGCGGCGAGGATTGGCAGGAATGATTTCATGTGGTTGATTCCTTTCCCGGTTGAGGGTGATTGTGATGTGTTGCGGTTGTTATGCGATGTTTGAATTGTCTGCGGTTGCTATGTGATATGCGAGATCGTCGCGGCCGGTCAGTCCCCCCTGGAGAAGATCTGTTTCACGTAATCGACGAGCTCGAGTGCCTTGCCGGATTCGACGTTCACGTTCGTATCCAGCCGGATGCCCTGGAAGATGCACGGCGTGTTGGTTTTCATGAACGAGGCGGTTTTCTCGTCGAATGCGTAGTAGAGCGCGCGGTTCGGGCGACCGTCGAGCTGGAGCGAGAGTTTCATGTCCTCCTTGTTCTCGCCGGTGGAGAGCATGTTCACGCGGACCCAGGAGTAGGAGAAATCCTTCAGCGCGTCCTTTGCGAGTTCCATCTCCACGCCGCCCTCGGAGCTCAGGATGGCCTCGTCGATGTCGCCCTGGATCACGCCGTCCTCGCCGGGGGTGGAGAAGAGGAAGGCGTCCTCGAAATAAAGGTTGTCCGGCAGGACCTGGCCTTCTTTCTGCGTGACGACGATCGGGATGGTGCCGTTGATCGCGCCGGAGCCGCTGATCTGCCCGAGTCCGATCTGCGTGAGGAAGACCGGCAGGTTCAACCGGTCGCAGTACAGCACGGCTTCGGTGGTCGTCTGGCCGGGGCGGTAGGTCACGCCGCCCAGGCGGATGTGGCCGCCGCACCAGTCAAGCAGGGCGTTTTCGATCTGCCAGGTGTCCGGGGCCTCCATGCGGAACGCGAACTTGCCGGCCCCGGTCTCGATCTTGTCGTACTTGACGGACTGGAACGTGAGCGTCTGGCCTGGCGCGGACCTTATGACGGC
>JAFYBD010000217.1 GCA_017540385.1 Lentisphaeria bacterium | reverse complement strand
CCTTCCGGGAGCGGTTCCACGCGACCGCCGCCGCCGAAGCCGCCGGCTCCGAACGGGCTGCCGCCATTACGCTGACCGCCCTGACGCTGTCCGCCCTGGCCAGCCTGGCCTTGCGGACGCTGACCGCCTTGCGGGCGCTGACCGCCCTGTCCCATGGCGGGACGCTGACCGCCCTGTCCCGCTCCTGGCGCGGGGGCCTGTGCGAGCGCCGTGACGGCGAACGCGAGTGCGAGGGAGCAACCGAGGAAGTAACCGAGTTTCATGTTTTGAACTCCTTATCGTTGTTTTGAGCCTCTTCTGAGGTTACCTAACAATCAGAAGCCAGCTCGTTTTTGTTTCTATCAACTAATATACATTTACAAACCGAAACTTCAATAGCCTTTTTGAACTTTGAGCTTTTTTTTTAACGATGGCGGCGCGATCCGCGCCATGCGTCCTCAAGCCGAGGCGCGGAAACGCCGATTCTTTTCCCCGGGCGGTCCAAACAGCCAGTCAACGATCATTTGACAACGTCAGGTTCAGGCATAGGTTGGTCAAGCGATGGTCAAACGGCAAAAAACGGCCCCGGAGCGTCGGGTGACGTCCGGGGCCGAAATCCTGTCCGGATGGATCGATGAAACGCTCAGCCGAGCTTGGCGATGCTTTCGTCGATCTTCTTCTTGATCGTTTCGAACGCGGCCTGGTTCTGGAGCTGTTCGAGCGTGTTCAGGGCGTTTCTGAACTTTGTGCGCTCGACCACTTCGTCGCCGATGGTCACGCAGATCGTGCCGTCCTGTTCGGGGCGGGAGGAGAACGCGGCGTCCATGTCGACCTTGTCCGTGTAGTTCTTGCTGCGGACGTACTCGGAGATCATGCCGAGGAGGAGCTGGCCGGGGCAGTTGTCCTGCTTGGCGCAGATCGTGACGGTGATCGTGAAGCGTTCGGGGGCGGTACCGCGCATGATCGGGATCTTCGCGTCGAAGATCTGGCTGCGGTTCTGGTAGACGGTGTGGAGCAGGTGATGCGCCTCGTGGGACCCGGGCTTGCCGCCGATGTGGTCCTTGTAGCACTGGTCGACGAGGAAGTTGTCCTGGCTCTTCTGGACCTGCTGGGACTTGTCGGCCGCATAGAGACCCTGCTGGCGCTGGACGCGGATGGCGTCGGTGACGCCGACGGGCTGGCCGCCGCCGGAGATGCAGCCGCCGGGGCAGGCCATGACTTCGACGAAGTCGTAGTGGACTTTGCCCGCGCGGACGTCGTTGATGAGGCGCTTGGCGTTGGCGAGGCCGTGGACGACGGCCACGTGGATTTCCTTGCCGCCGGCCGTGACGGTGGCTTCCTTGACGGTCTTCATGCCGCGGACGGCCTTGAAGTCGACGGAGGCGAGGGGCTTGTTGTCGAGTTTTTCGACCGCGTAGCGCAGAGCGGCTTCCATGACGCCGCCGGACGCGCCGAAGATCACGCCGCCGCCGGTGGCGAATCCCGTGGGCATGTCGAAGGCTTCGGGCTGGAGCTCGTTGAGCTTGATGCCGAGCGAATTGATCATGCGCTGGACTTCGCTGGTGGTGACCACGATGTCGACCTCGGGCTTGCCGTCGACCGCGAACTTCGGCAGCTGGGCCTCGAACTTCTTCGCGGTGCAGGGCATGATGGAGACGACCACGAGGTCTTCGCGCTTGCAGCCGAGCTGTTCGGGCAGGACCTTCTTGGCGATGGAGCCGAACATGGCCTGCGGGGAACGGCAGCTGGAGAGGTGCGGGATCATTTCGGGGAAGTAGATTTCTGCGAACTTGACCCAGGCGGGGCAGCAGCTGGTGAACATCGGGAGGGCGCCGCCGGAGGTGACGCGTTCGATGAGCTCGGTGGCTTCCTCGAAGATGGTCATGTCGGCGGAGAAGCTGGTGTCGTAGACGTGCTTGAAGCCCATGAGCTTCAGGGCGGCGACGAGCTTGCCGGCGACGTTCTCGCCCGGCTTCGCGCCGAAGTATTCGCCGAGGGCGACGCGGACGGCGGGGGCGACCTGGACCACGACGGTCTTGGTGGGATCGTAGAGGGCGTCCCACACGCGGTTGCGGTCCTGTTTCGGGACGATCGCGCCGGTGGGGCAGACGGCGGCGCACTGGCCGCAGTTCACGCATTCGACTTTGCCGAGATCGGCGTTGAACGCGGGGGCCACGCGGGCGTTGGAGCCGCGGTTGGAGAAGTCGATGGCGCCGATGCCCTGAATTTCGGAGCAGACGCGCACGCAGTCGCCGCAGAGGACGCACTTATTGGGGTCGCGGACGAGCGAGGGCGAGGAGAAGTCGATCGGATCGTCCTTCTTCACGGATTTGAAGCGGATGTCCTGGACGCCGAGCTGGTAGGCGATGCGCTGGAGGGTGCAGTTCTCGTTGCGGGCGCAGGTGGGACATTCGCGGTTGTGGTTGGCGAGGAGGAGTTCCACGCTGATCTTGCGCATGTCGCGGATTTCCTTGGTGTCGGTGTGGACGACCATGCCGGGGGCGGGCGCGGTGGAGCAGGAGGCCATGATGCCCTTGCCTTCGACGAGGACCAGGCAGAGGCGGCATGCGCCGTAGATGCTCAGTTCGGAGTGGTAGCAGAAGGTCGGGATCTCGATTCCGGCCTTGCGGATGACTTCAAGAAGGTTGCGTTCGTTGGTGAACGTGACTTCCCGTCCGTTGACGGTGAGGGTTTTAACGGTATCGGCCATGATGAAAAGTCCTTATAGTTGTCAGATTCCCTTGACTGCGCCGAACTTGCACGCGGCCTTGCACGCGCCGCACTTGATGCATTTTTCGGGGTCGATGCTGTGCGCGGTCTTCACCTTGCCGGTGATCGCGCCGACGGGGCACTTGCGGGCGCAGGCGGTGCAGCCCTTGCACTTCGCGGGGTCGATTTCGGGGCGCGCGAGCGCCTTGCATTCGCCGGTGGGGCAGATCTTGCGGAAGACGTGGTCCTCGTATTCCTTGCGGAAATAACGGAGCGTGGAGAGGACCGGGTTCGGGGCGGTCTTGCCGAGTCCGCAGAGGGAGCCGAGCTGGACGGCCTTGGCGGTCTTCTCGAGGAGGTCGAGGGTTTCGGCCGTGGCGCGGCCTTCGATGATGTCGTCGAGCAGCGCGAGCATCTGCTTGGTGCCTTCACGGCAGGGGACGCACTTGCCGCAGGATTCGTTCTGCGTGAACTGCATGAAGAACCGGGCGATGCGGACCATGCAGGTCTGCTTGTTCATGACCACGAGTCCGCCGGAACCGACCATCGCGCCGGCGCTCTTCAGGGAGTCGAAATCGAGCGGGAGGTCGAGGAGATCGGGGACGAGGCAGCCGCCGGAGGGTCCGCCGATCTGGACGGACTTGAAGTCTTCGCCGGAGACCTTGCCGGTGTTGTCGGTCACGCCGCCGCCGATGTTGTACACGATCTCGCGGAGGGTGGTTCCGAACGGGACTTCGATGAGGCCGGTGTTCGCGACGTGGCCGGTGAGGGCGAACGTCTTCGTGCCGGGGGAGTTCTGCGGGCCGACTTCGCGGTACTTCGCCGCGCCGTTGCGGATGATGTACGCCACGGAGGCGAGCGTTTCCACGTTGTTGATCACGGTCGGCTTGCCGTAGAGGCCCTTCTGCGCCGGGAACGGCGGCTTCGGCATCGGCATGCCGCGCTTGCCTTCCACGGACGCGATCAGGGCGGTCTCTTCGCCGCAGACGAACGCGCCGGCGCCTTCCATCACGCGGATGGTGAAGCTGAAGTCGGTGCCGAAGAGGTTCTTGCCGAGCAGGCCGTAGGCGGTCGCGTCGGCGATGGCCTTGCGGATGCGTTCCACGGCCAGCGGGTATTCGGCGCGCACGTACACGACGCCTTCGTCTGCGCCGATGGCGCGGCCGGCGATCATCATGCCTTCGAGCACGGCGTGCGG
>JAFYBD010000216.1 GCA_017540385.1 Lentisphaeria bacterium | reverse complement strand
CCAGTAGGTCAGGCCGCGGTACATCGGGCTGCCGCCGTCGCCGGAGAACCTGCGGGAAGCGGCGTTCTTGGCGCGCGCTTCGACCGCGATCGCGCATCCCATGCGGTACTCCAGGTCGGTATCGAACGTGGCGGCCATGCCGATGGCCTGCGGGAACACGGTGGCCATTCCGGCGCGCGCGACGCCGTGCAGGGCCTCGCTCCAGTAATTGTAGGCGGGGATGCCGAGGCGTTCGACCGCGGGGGCGTCGTGCAGCAGCTGGCTGACTTTTTCCTTCACGGTCATGGCCTTGATGATCGCTTCCACGCGTTCCTCGAAGGGGAGGGAGTCGTCGTACCACACGAATTTGCTGCGTTTTGCCTGAAGTTTGTTCATGGATCGCTCCTGATGACGGTTTGGACGGGAACTGCTCGCGCGTCGTCCGTTTTGTGTATTTGATCGGTTTGGAAACAGCAGGGGCCCGGGGAAGATCGGCCCGGATGACGATAATATATGCCCGCGAAAGGATGTTTCAAACGATTTGGCGTGAAAAAGTATGGGATTTATCAAAAAGTGTATGCCTTTTCGGAAAAGCTATCGGACGGCAGGGACGGGCGCGTGAGCGGCAAACGGCGGACATTTGTACGCGTAAACGGGCGACGGACAGTCTTTTTCGTCTTTTTTATAAAAAAACGGCTTGACAAAAATAGTTTGATGGTGTAAATTGTTGGGAACACAAAATTAAACTCAGCACCCGGGTTCCGTGCGTCGGAAGTCCCCGGCAGCAAGGAGGAAACGATATGAACAAGCCTCTGATACGATTTGTCGCGATGGCATTGGTCCTGTCGCTCGGGATCGGCACGGCGTACGCCGGAGCCCGCGGAGGCGGAACCAGGATCTCCGCCGGGACGAGCCGGCCCGTCAGCAACGGCGCGATCGTGAAACAGAATCCGTCCCCGAACCACACTCCGGCACAGCAAGCTCAGCCTCAGCATCGGCCTCAGCCGAAACCCCAGCCGCAGCCCCAGCCTCAGCCGCAGCAGTCCTCGAGCCGCCGCAGCAGTATCATCGGTTCGCTCGCCTCGCCCGGCGGGACCGCCAACAACAGCATGATCGGTTCGCTCGCCTCGCCCGGCGGAACCGCCACCAACAGCATGATCGGTTCGCTCGGCGCGTCCGGCCGCAGCAGTATCATCGGCAACACGACTCCTGCCGTGGAGCCGGGTCCCGGCCCGAATCCCGGTCCGAAGCCCGGCCCGGGTCCCGGCCCGAAGCCCGGTCCGGGTCCGAAACCCCGTCCGAACGACGGCGCAGTCGGCGTGACTTATTACGACACGGGCGTCACAGTGGAAATCGGCCAGGTGGAGAGTGCCCCGCAGACCGCCGCGCCGCAGGTCGAACAGGTCATGCAGAGCATGCCCGACGCCGAGCAGATCCAGCAGATGGCGCGTCAGCTCCAGGGGCCGGTCACCCGGCAGGTCGAACAGGCCGTACAGCAGCAGCCACAGCCGGTGCAGGAGAAACTGAACGATCCGATCGTCATCCTGCCCCGTTCGGTGAACGCCGGCAACGGATCGCGCGCGACACGCTCCAATTCGAAGCCGACTTACGGTATCCCCGGCATGTCCGGCGGCAACGGCAACGGGCCGCTGATCTACAATCCGTAATACACCGTTTCGTCGGGCGCATTTCCGCCCGCTCCGAACAGAAAAGAACCCGGCCTCGGAATCATGTTCCGGACCGGGTTTTTCCTTGCTGGGGCCGCGTCTTATTTCGGGAGGTTGTCCAGCACGATCTGCGGCGGCCTGGCATAGCTGGCCTGCAGCTCGTTCAAGCGCGCGGAAACGTCCTTCGGGATGGTTTTCCGGAGGACCTGATGCAGGGACGCATAGGCGATCACGATCTGGAGTTCCCGGTCGACCGGTTCCCCGCGGAAGCGTTCGGTCGCGGTGTGGAAGGCATCCTGGATCGCCTTGAAGGGCTGGCGCGCGATGGCGAGCACGCGCAGGAGCTGTTCCCATGCCCCGTAGTCGTCGGGCGCGATCTCGCGGGCCTTCTGCACGATGGAGAGCGCGAGCTGGGCTTTTTTCTGCTCCAGGAACACCGCTGCGCCCATGAGCCCGAGCACCCATTTGCGGTTGGCCGCGGTGAGGCGCGGGGGATCGTTTGCGAGGATGCGGGCGTAGAGGTCGGGTTTCTGCTTCGTCATGTATTCGGCCATCCAGCGGAAGGGATTCTGGTCCTCGTGGTGGAAGAGGCGCGAATTCTGTTTGTCATGGACCCGGTAGAGCACGCGCGGATTGTCCACGTCGTAATGATAGTCGCAGTCGGCTCCCAGGCGGATCATGAGGAAAACGTCGTCGTTGATGGCGCAGTCGGGGACGGGGCGGAACCAATCGTGGGCGGCGAGCACGTCGGCGCGGATGACCATGGCGTTGATGTTGAGCTTGGGCGCGAAGAACGCGTTGAACTGCGACAGGCTGCCTCCGTGGACTTCTCCGGTGAGGCCCTTCGAATTGAATAGGTATTTGCGCGAATAGCTGGCCGCGTACTTCGGGTTCCGGTCGAGCATGCCGACGATGCCTCCGAGGTCGAAGGGCAGCATGATGTCGTCCTGGTCGAACGAGAGGATGTAGCGGCCGCGGGCGCTCTTGCACATCTCGGTGCGGGCGTTTCCGACGCCGAGGTTGTGCTCGGAGTGCATCTTGCGGACGATCCCGGGGTATTTCGCGGCGTAGTCGTCGATGATGGCCTGCGAATCGTCCGGCGAACAGTCGTTGAAGAGGATGACCTCGGTTTTTCCCTCGGTCTTCGCGACGTGGAGGACGGAGTCGATCGTGAGCTTCAGATAATCGGGGTTCGCCCGGTAGATCGGGAGCAGGATCGTCGCGTCGAGATCAGGCTTCTGGACCGCCGTTACTTCTGGGGCTTTTTTTTTTCGGCGTTACCGGCCGGTTTAGCGGACAGAGCCGGAGACGTTGCTCTTGGGGGGATCTCCTTGAGCGCGCCGATCCGGATCGGATGCTGTTTGTCCTGGGCGAGGAAAGCCTGTTCGCGGAGCTCGTTGAGGCGTTTCTGGAACACCGGGATGCGGAGGATAGTCTCCTGCACCATCTTCGGCGTGATGACCTTGGTGCACTCGATCTCGCGCGGGGTGCCGACGTGACGCGGGCACCAGACCGGAGCCTTCGAGTCGAAGAAGTTGTTCGTGTCGTTCCAGCAGCCGTGGCAGAAGAGGAAATTGGTCACGCGGTAGGGCGTGGGGAATTCGCAGTTCGGCATGGTGAAGCCGGAGATCATGACCACGGGGATGTTGCAGTTCCACGCGAGCCAGCTGAGCCCGCTCGGGAGCCCGACGAAGAAATCGGCGTGCTCGAGGTAGTGGATGCGTTCGGCGATCGGGATGCGTCCGGTGAGGTCTTCGGCCTCTTCGGGGACATGGTAGGAATGTTTCTTCGTGAAGTACAGTTCCTTGTCGCGGTCGAGCACGAAAACGCGGTATCCGAACGATTTGAGCCAGCGGATCAGGATGTTCCAGCAGTCGGGATCCTTCAGTTCCGGGGAGGAACGGTAGTTCCAGTATTTCGTGGGGTTCGTGGCCATCGTGGAGATGCAGACGTAGGGTTCCTGTACGGGGCGCTCCGATCCGAGCGGGATGCGGCAGTGGAGGTCCTGCAGGGGCAGCCCGAGGATCTGCGCCACGGATTTCTGCATACCGAGGAACTGGTGGTCGACGGGGCGCCATGGCCTGCGGTCGGCTTCGAAAATGCCGCAGAAATAGATGGCGTAGGCGAATCTGAGGGCTGGCTTGGTCCCGAGCGGGATGAACTTGAGGCCCGGATACTGCGGCTTGCTCAGGCGGATCATCCATTCGCCGATGACGGCCGTGACCTTGGCTTTCCGCATGATGCGGAATTCCTCGATGTAGGGCAGCCATGCCAGGTTGTCGCCGAGGCCTCCGTCCGGGATGATGATGCAGACCTCGCGTCCCTCGCAGTTGTAATCGTGTTCGAAGACCAGGGTGCTGTCGACGTACGCTTCCAGACGGTAGCGGACGTAGTATTTGTTGGGCCCGACGATGAATTCGCCGCCCTTGTGGACGTGTTCCTCCAGCAGGACGCCGCTGTCCAGGTCATATACCCGGAGCAGGTATTTCTTGTTTCCCGCCGGGAACAGCACGCGGTAGCCGAACGCGAAGTCGTAGCGGATGCCGGATTCGCTGGTGCAGAGGGGGATTTCGGACATGGAGACGCGTGCTCCGATGGAGTTCCGCGGGTCGGGCCCGATCTCGGGACCGATGAGGGGCGGCGGCTGTTTCCGGCCGGGATTCGGCTGGATCATCGAGTTCGTCAGCGTATAGGAAAAGCTCTTCTTCGGAGGGGCTGTCAGGCTCAGTTTTTCGTTCATGTCGCAAACTATTCCTTTTGAAGCGGATGTAGCCGACGGGACCGGGGTCCGGGTGCGACCGCTTCAGCCGGGGGGCTGTTTCGGGTTGAAAATGTTTCTCTACTTTAGCACCATATTGTACTTTTTTCAACCCCGGAAACGTAAAAAAATAAAACAAACTGGCGGAAGCTGCGGTCGCCGGGGCGGGAGACTGGAAGGCGATGGCGGGGGACGGGCGAGGGCGCGTTTGCGGAAAAACGCGCCCGGCGGATTGATTTTCTGCTGAACTATGCTACATTAAATGGCCGTAACGAAGCGAAAACGCACGTTTCGCGCTCAACAGAACAACCACCCGGAACCCGACCACTATGGAACAATGGCAGAAAGACCTGAACAACGCCCTGACCGATCCCGATGAACTCGCGGAACGGTTCGGCCTGGACGCCGCCGTCGTCCGGCGCGTGACCGAGGTGTTTCCGTTCCGGATCACGCGCCACTATCTCTCGCTCATCCGGGCGAAAGGCGACCCGATCTACCTGCAATGCGTGCCGGACGAACGCGAGCTCGCGCCGTCCTGCGACCTCATGGACGATCCGCTGGGCGAAGAGGACCTGACCCCGGCTCCGTGCGTGGTGCACCGTTACCCGGATCACTGCCTGCTGCTCGTCTCAAACTGCTGCGCGTCCTACTGCCGTTTCTGCACCCGCAAACGCAAATTCCGCACCCCGATGTGCGTGGACGAATCCCGTCTGAGCCTCGGGATCGACTACATCGCGTCCAACCCGGCCATCCGCGACGTGCTGGTGTCCGGCGGCGATCCCTTCCTGCTGGATACGGACCGCCTGGAGTCCATCCTGAGCCGGCTTCGCGCGATCGAACACGTCGAGATCATCCGCATCGGCACCCGCGCGCCGTGCGTCCTGCCCTCGCGCATCAACCGTCGCCTCGTATCCATGCTCAGACAGTACCACCCGTTGTACGTGAACGTGCATTTCAACCACCCGGACGAGGTTACGCCGGAATCCGCCGAGGCTCTGCGCAAACTCGCAGACGCGGGGATCCCGCTCGGGAGTCAGACCGTGCTGCTCCGGGGCGTGAACGATGACGTCGAGGTGATCCGGGCGCTGATGCGGAAACTCCTCGCCGCCCGGGTGAAGCCGTATTATCTCTTCCAGTCCGACCTGATCTACGGCACGGAGCATTTCCGCACGCCGTTGTCGACCGGGCTCGACATCATCAAACGTCTCCGCGGCTGGACCTCCGGGATGGCCGTGCCGCATTTCGCCATCGACCTCCCGTGCGGCGGCGGCAAAGTCCCGCTCGTGCCGGATTATCTGGAGAAGGTCGAGGGCCGCGTGTACACGTTCCGCAACTTCCGCGGCGTTCCGTACCGTTACCCGGACGTCCGGGACCCGGAATCCGAACAGCAAAACTGAACATCCCGCCTCCGTTTTTTTCATGCGCAGGGATGACCGCGTCTTTGCGTCCGGAACGCCGTCCCCCGGGCTTCCCCGGTTCGGTT
>JAFYBD010000215.1 GCA_017540385.1 Lentisphaeria bacterium | reverse complement strand
GGTCGCCGCACCACGGTCGGGACCGCCCGCCGCGCCGCCGCGGGTGAACGCCCACATATCATCGGGGTTGCCGCTGCGCTTGCCGTCTTCGGAGATCTCGAAACGTTTCAGGCTGGGATCGTACTGCAGGTCGTCGGTGATGGTGGCCGCGTCGCCCAGGTGATGGTAGTTGTCGAGGTTGGAGTTGGAGAGCGTCATCGCGAAGCGTCCGAGCTGTTCGGCCTGGGCCAGGAAATTCAGCACGCTGTGCTCGATGTACTGCAGGATGTCGGGCTTGCCGTCCGGACGGTGCAGGTCGACATAACGCTGTTCCTCGCTCACGAACGTTTCGTCGCGGTCGTCGTGGAAGAGTTCCCAGGCCATGATGAGGCTGTTGAGCACATTCGTGTTGGCTCCCACCTCGATATCGAAGTCGCCCGCGTCGAAGAAGCCGCCGACGTTCAGGCCGGGGATCAGTTCGTAGGGCTTGTAATGGGTCCCGTCGGGCTTCACCGCGGTGTCCTGGCCCTGGAAGTGGCCGTCGAAGTGGTCGCTCGGCGGAGCCTGCATGTAGCCTTCCTTGAAGGGTTCGCCGTGCCAGATGCGGTAGGCTTCGTTGACCGTCATGTGGTTCATGTGGATCGGCAACCACACGTCGCTGGTGGCGTCGCTGATCCAGTTGTACACGGAATCGTCGATGATGAAGTTGCCGGTCTTGTGGTCGCCGTACTTGATAAAGTAGATGCCGGGCTCCTTCACGGAGCTGAAGTCGAACCGGAGGTAGTTGTACTTGTAGAAGGCGCCCCATTCTCTGGTCTTGCCCTCGTAGGCGAGCGTCTCGTTGCCGTCCTCGCCGATGCGGTAGATGGCGGCCTTCGATTCGGGCTTGTCGTTCGGGTCAAGCTCGATCACGGCGACCTTTTCCTGATCGGGGACGTAGCCGACCTGGGAGAAGCCGATGTTCGGCTCGCGGACCCAGCCCGGGACGGAGTGCGGCTCGACGATCCAGCTCATGACCTTGCCGGTCTTCTTTGCGGGCAGGAGACTGCGGAGCACGTACCAGCCGTTCTGCGCGACGATGCGGCCGTCGAAGAGCTCCAGCGTGGAGTCGGTCGTGGAGATCTTGATCATGCGTTCGGGGGCGTCGGGGGCGATCACGATGGTCTTGCCCGATTCGAGCGGCAGCGGATCGACGAACTTGCCGGTGTCGCGGTCGTCGTAGGTGTGGAAGCCCTTGTACTGGCGGGGTTTGTCTTCATTCGGCAGGACCTCGGTCTTGCTGACGGCATAACGCGGGAAGCGGTTGAACCGGCCGTCCATGATGTAGGTCTTGCCCCAATACTGCGAGGGGAGAAATTCGAGGTTGAAGCCGGCTTTGCCCTCGAGGAACTCCGGCAGCGGAGTATCCAGATAGACTGCGATTTCGACGGCACTGCCCTTGCCGGTCACGACCACGCGGGAATCGAAGTTGTAGTCGTTGAAGCGCATGCCGACTTCGATGGAGTTCTCCGCCGGATTGACTCTGCGCGACGGAGACTGCGGGACCAGGTCCCACTGCTCGGGGGTCTTGGAGAGACGCACGGCGCCGCCCTGGACGGTGCGCACGCCGTGATGGATGATCTCGATACCGGCGTTCTTCTCGTCGTTGAAGCCGCCCGTGAAAGCGTTGCTGAACACCAGGAGGTTGATGCCGGGGCGCTCGAAATACTGCTTTTCATTCAGGATCAGCTTCTCGGGATCGAGCTTCTGATAAGCCTGCGACTGGGTTTGGGCCGGACGCTGCTGCTGGAACTGTGCCTGGGCGAAGACGGCCGGCAAAGTCGCGAGCAGGGCGACGATGAGGGGGGAGCAAGAGCGAATGTTCATGCTGTTTGGTCCTTATTCGGCGGGGGTGAACCACCATTTGTTATGTGTTAGGTGAGTTTTAGGCGCATGTGTATTTCGCATAATATATCCATGATTAGGCGAAATGTCAAATGGAAAACGACAAAAAAAGCGCCGAAGAGCGCCCGGACTCGCGATATGCGCCCATCAATAATCTTTCTCTTTCAGCCAGCACACAAGGTAAAAGACCGTGCCGAGAATGAGGGAGTTCAGCACGATGCAGACAGGCGCCAGAATCAAAAAAACCGGGAAGGGAGCAGGATTTTGAATCACCAGCGCAAGACACTGCAAGAGGAGAAGCTGCAGGATGTTCCCAACGAAACTCGACCCGAACATGAGCCCCAGGAGGATCAGGACCGGCTGCACGGCCGCCGCGATGAAGACGCAGCGCCACCACAGCTTTTTATCGCAATCCGGATCGCCACCGTTCGGGGATATGATCGGCATTTCTATTCTCCGTGGAAAAGGGTCGTCAATAAAAGACCGAGAGGCCCTATATGCCCCATTTCTCAGCTGGTCGACTTACTCTTTATTGACTTCCGTTTCGGGCTTCGCGTCCTTTTTCGCGGGATCGTCGGGGAGGAAGCCCTGCTTGAACATCCACTTCGCGCAGGCCTCCTGCCACATCTGCCAGAGCGGCAGGCTGGACCCGCCGAATCCGTGGCCGCCCTCGGTGAACTCGAGATATTCGACCGGGACCTTGTGTTCCTTCAGAGCCTCGACGTACATGCGGCTGTTGTCGACCGAAACGAGCTGGTCCTTCGTGGAATGGCAGACGAACGCCGGGGGAGTCTTGTCCGTGACCTGTTTTTCGTTCGAAAGCAGATCGATGAGCTCCTGCGAGGGGTTGTTGCCGAGCAGATTGCGTTTCGTGCCGCCCTCGGTCTTCGCGGTCATGGTGATGACCGGGTAGAGCAGGACCTGGAAATCGGGGCGGGAGGACTGCTTCGCCACCGGGTCCTCGGACTTCGCGTCGCCCTCGTCGAAATGCGTCGCGATGGTGCTGGCGAGGTGGCCGCCCGCGGAGAAT
>JAFYBD010000214.1 GCA_017540385.1 Lentisphaeria bacterium | reverse complement strand
AGTCCATCGACGTTCATCTCCGCGAGTTCGATCGCCCCCCTGGCGTTCCCCAGGTCGGCGGCCCGACGGTACCATTCGGCGGCCTTTTCGAACCGTTCATCGTACGGGTGGTGCAGGAACGTGCCGTTGTCCTTGATCAGGTCGGCGAGGACGGTCATCGCATCCGGGGAACCCTTCGCAGCACAGCGTTTGATGCCGAACCAGCCCATGCCGACTTGTTTCCCCCACGCCTTGTCATACCATTCGACCGCCTGCTTCAGGTCCTGCTCCACGCCGATCCCGAGCTCGTAACATTCGCCCAGGCGGTACATCGCGCGGCCGTTGTCCTGTTCGGCCGCCGTCCGATACCATTCCACCCCCTCGCGGATGTTCCGTTTCAATCCGTATCCGCCTGTCACATAACACTCTCCGATCAGTTCCGGGGCGTTCCTGTCGCCCAGCTTCGCGGCTTCCTTGTACCATTTCACGGCCTCGGCATAGTCCCGGCTCAACCCCGGGCCGCCCTTCCGGTAACACTCCGCGATCAGCGTCGGGGCGTCGACGGATTTCCCTGCGGCTTTCTTGAAATACTCCACGGCCTTGCCGAGGTCGCGGGCGGGGCTCGCTTCGTGCGCGTAATAAATACCATACATGATCTGCGCGCCTGCGAGGTCCCCCTGCAGGATGTGTTCCTGCGCCATGGTGATCTGATACGGGTCCAGCGGCTCGATTTTCTCCTTCGCGTTCGGGTATTGCGCGAGGAGCTCGCCGACGATCTCCCTGCCGGACTTGTCGCTCTCGATGATGGCCTCCAGTTCCTCCTCGGCCGCCTGATAGTCGCCGGTCGATCGGTTGGCGACCACGACGGGACCCCGCAGCCGGTCGACCAGCATGAGGAGTTCCTCGTCGACCCGGGAGCCGATGTTCTGCGCATATCTGGGATCGTCGTCGCTATTGCATCCTGTCGCGGCCGCGGCGGTCATGAAGGCTGCGACGGCGGCGAGGAATATCTGACGGATCGTGTGTATCTTCGTAATCATTTCAGGCCCTTTCGTGTGTTGTATGGGTAAGGGGGCTTTTCAGGTGGTTTGCGGATGATCGTTTTCTGCGAGGTTTGTTTTGATCTTCAGACGATTACGGTCCGAAGAGGAAATGGTAGATCCGGGACGGCAGCGACAGTTTCTCCGCGGCCTTCTCCGCGGCTCTTTCGACTTGGTAGACCACGCCGTCTTCGCCTATCGCCTCCATCGCTTCCGGTCTGTCACGGAAATACTCCACGATGGTGGGGTGGGTGCTCGCGTCCAGTCCGGTCCGGCTGGTGCGGTGGATCGTGATCCTGAGGTCCTTGCGCGCGCCGTACTGCACGAGGAGCCGGGCGGTCTTGTATTTCCGATCGAACAACGCCTGCGCGAGCGCGGAGTCGTGGAGCCAGTCCGGTTTTTCCGGGTCGTTCGGATACTCCGCCTTGAATCCGTGTTTCAGGAGCGTTTCCACGACCGCCGCGCCGTCCGGCAGTTTCTCCACGGCGGTCCGGAGCGGATTGCCGCGCGAGGTGCCGGCATAATCCTCCGGCTTGTCGTACGCACCGTTTGCGAACAGCAGTTCGACCATGTCCGGCAGGTTCGACATGACGGCCCAGTACATCCCGTCCTGATTCACGTCGATCCCGTCGTCGATATACTCCTGCACCAGCGCCACGTCGTTCCATTTGACCGCCGCCCAGAACGGTTTTTTCAGGCCCTTCCGGTCCATCGCCTCGACCATTTCCTTCGTGCCCTGCTCAAACGCGATCTTCGCGGGCGTGTGGTTTTCACGGTCGACCTTGTCCAGGTCGAGCCCGTGGTTCAGGAAGAACACGAAGAGGTCGGTATTCCTGACCTTCACGGCGCGGCTGGCCGCCAGCCGCCAGTCCCGGTCGGACAGGCGTTCGCGGTACTCCCACAGGACCGGGATGATCTCCATCTGCTTCGGTTCCGGCTTGTACCCCATCGAACCCTCCGGCATCATCACGAAATCAAGCGCCGTTTTCTCCGGCCTTACGCTCACCTTGTCCAACGCCGCCCCCGCGTCGAGCAGCGCGCGCACGATGTCCGGTTTCGGGTGGTTGAGCCGCAGGGCATAATACAGGATGGTCTTTCCGTCCTTGTCCGGCACGTTCACGAGCTTGCGTTTTTCCGGATCCCGGAGGGCCGTTTCCAGCGCCGCCAGGTCGCTCCAGCGGATGGCCATGAACACAGCGTCGTTCGGCGGCGGCAGCCTGTCCGCATAATACGCGTCGAGCCTCGGGGGCTTCCCCTTGGTCGAGAGCGCGTCCATGATGTAGTCCGTGACGTTCTTCCCGGTAGCGTCGCACGCGGTCAGGTCGACACCGTATTTGATGAAGAGGTCGAAAAAGTCCCTGTGGTCGTTCACGACCGTCTTCACGACGGCGGACAGCCCCCCGACCGAGCCCGGATCGGGGCGGCAGCCGTTCTCCAGCAGGAACTCCAGGATGCGCTTGCGGCGTTCGACCTCACTGACCGGCCGCGCATAGCTCCCCATCCAGAGGACGGCGTCCTCCAGCAGATTGTAATCCTTCAAATTGAAATCCAGCGTCTTCCCCTCGCACGCCTCTCGCAGCTGCTGTTCGTTCCCCTGGGTCACGCATGCCCGGACCAAGACCACCTCGTTCGGCGTCGACGGGAACGTCTTCCCGGTCTGCGCGGCGGATGTCTGCACGGACGTATCCAGCGCGGATACTGCCGGGGCAGGGGCGAACGCGCCGAACGCGATCACTGTGCCGCAGAGGATCGCGGCGATGGTGCTGACCGATTTGTGTTTCATGTTAAAAACTCCGTGGTGCTTCTTCCTGAATGGGGCAGGGCGATCATGCTTCGGAAAACATCGGTCGCGAATACCTCGACGACAACGAGCGGCATTTGTTCTGTCTCTACTTTACCACACGTTCCGGGAAAGTCAAGTCGCTTTCTTGCTATATTTGGAACTTTATTATCTTGGAAGGAAAGCGAATAATCCGATTGCGAGGCTTACTGACATCACCATCAAGGACCTCCACATTCGTTTTTCCGCACGGATCAACTGATCCGCTTTCTCCCTGTCGTATTTTGCGAGGGTTTCAAAGCGTCTCACAAGTTCATCCTTGATCTTTTTGCTCAAATTGTCGTACCTGTAATAAAAAAGATGGTATCTTTTATATGGATTGACGCATTCTTTTT
>JAFYBD010000213.1 GCA_017540385.1 Lentisphaeria bacterium | reverse complement strand
GTTTACCGGTTTCCGCATCCCCGACCACGCCGCGCTCCTGAGCCTGCTGAAAAGCTACGGCAAACCCCTCGCGTCGACCAGCGCGAACCTGTCCGGCCAGCCTGCGGCGCACACCGTCGACGAGGCGCTGGCGTCGCTGGCGATCCCGCCCGACTGCGTGCTGGACGGCGGCCCGATCCCGCCGGAATCCGCGGCGTCGACCGTGGTGAAGGTCGAACGCGACGGTTCCTGGAGCGTCCTGCGTCCGGGTCCGGTCACGGAGTCCATGCTCCGGGGCGCGCTGGGCTGAGCCCGGATTTCGGGAAACGACTTGAATTTTTAGGTTTTTGTGGTATTTTAATACGCCCGGATTTGCCGGAACGGATGATCCCGTCCCGCATCCGGCATCACCTGAGAAAGGACAACGACATTGAAAACGGCATTTTTATTTTCCGGTCAGGGCGCCCAGGCCGTCGGCATGGGGAAAGACCTGTATGAATGTTCGGCCGCTGCGAAGGACGTGTTCGACCGCGCCGACGCCGTGCTCGGACGCAGCCTCTCCAAGCTCTGTTTCGAGGGCCCGGAATCCGATCTGACCGCCACGGCGAACTGCCAGCCCGCGATCTACACGACCAGCATGGCGTGTCTTGCGGCATGGCTGGAACGCCACCCCGGCGAAACGGCTGTTGCGGCCGGCGGCCTCAGCCTCGGCGAATACGCGGCGTTCGCGTCCGCCGGAGCCTTTTCGTTCGAAGACGGCCTGAAGCTTGTGGCGAAACGCGCCGCGCTGATGGACGCCGCCTGCCATGAAGCCGAGGGCGGCATGGCCGCAATCATCGGGGGCGACCCCGCCGTGATCGCCGACGTCTGCCGCGAATGTGACATCGACGTGGCGAATTACAATTCCCCCGGCCAGATCGTCATCAGCGGCGTGAAGGACCGCGTGCTGAAAGCCTGCGGGATGCTGAAGGAACGCGGCGTGAAGCGCGCGTTGCCGCTGAACGTGGCCGGAGCGTTCCACAGCCGCATGATGGCGTCCGCCGGAGCCGCGCTGGCCCCGGTCCTCGACGCGACCCCCATGCAGGCTCCGAAGTTCCCCGTGGTGCAGAATTTCACCGGCGAACCCGAATCCGACCCCTCCGCGATCCGCAAAAACCTGGTCTCCCAGGTGGCCGGAAGCGTCCGCTGGGATACCTGCGTGCGCGTCATGGCGGAACGCTTCGGCGCGGAACGCTTCGTGGAATTCGGGCCCGGCACGGTCCTGACCGGCCTGGTGCGGAAGATCCTGCCCGGCGCGGCGCTCCACAACGTCTCCGGAGCGGACGGACTGGCCGACGCCTAAGGCGCGCGCGGCTTCCCGAAACGACATCGACAACCCTATATCATACCTATTCAAGGAGAAACACAATGAGTCAACTCGAAAACAGAGTGGCGCTCGTGACCGGCGGCGCCCGCGGCATCGGTCGCGCCATCTGCGAACGCCTGGCCAAAGAAGGCGCGAAGCTCGCAGTCGTGGACATCTTGCAGGAAACCGCCGACAAGACCGTCGCGGAATTCCAGGCCCAGGGCATCGACGCCGTCGCCATCGCGGCGAACGTCGCGAAGTCCGAGGACGCGGAAGCAGCCGTGAAGGCCGTCATCGAGAAATACGGCCGTCTCGACATCCTGGTGAACTGCGCCGGCATCACGAAGGACAACCTGCTGATGCGCATGAGCGAGGCCGACTGGGACGCCGTCATCGCCGTCAACCTGAAGGGCACCTACAACTTCACGAAGGCCGCCATCCGCCCGATGATGAAGGCGCGTTACGGCAAGATCGTGAACATCTCCAGCGTGGTCGGCCGCGCCGGAAACGCCGGCCAGGTCAACTACTCCGCTTCGAAAGCCGGTGTGATCGGCATCACGAAGTCCGTGGCCAAGGAACTCGGCAGCCGCAACATCATGGTGAACGCCGTCGCCCCCGGTTACATCATGACCGACATGACCGAGAACCTGCCGGACGAAGCCAAGAAGCTCTTCCTCGACCTGATCCCGCTGAAGCGCGGCGGCAAGCCCGCCGACGTGGCGAACGTCGTGGCGTTCCTCTGCGGCCCGGATTCCGACTACGTGACCGGCCAGGTCATCAACGTCTGCGGCGGCTTCCTGATGTGAGGCGGCCGCGGTCATTGACGCGGAAAGCATGAAAAGCCCATAAAAACACGCGAAAAACGCGTTGCGGATTTGCAAATCGCCAAAACGGGTGTATATTATAGGCATATACTCTTTGAAAAACAACAAACGAAACCCACCCTTACAATCACGAAAGGATCGAACATGTCCACTATCGCAGAAAAAGTCAAAGAGCTCGTCGTGAAGCAGCTCGCAGTCGCCCCCGATCAGGTTACCGAAGACGCCCGTTTCGTCGAAGACCTGAACGCCGATTCGCTCGACATCGTGGAAATGATCATGGCTCTCGAAGAGGAATTCAGCTCCGAGATTCCGGACGAGGAAGCCGAGAAACTGAAAACCGTCGGCGATGCGATCAAGTACATCGAGAGCAAGACGGCTGCAGCCAAGGAATAATTTCCTTCTTTTGTTTCCAGGGGTCATTCGTTCCGAGTGACCCTTTTTTTTCTTTTTTTGGACCGGAGATAATGTATGAATAAACGGCGAGTAGTAATAACCGGATACGGGGCGGTTTCCTGCGTGGGAAACAATGTGCAGACCATGTGGGATTCCCTGATTAACGGACGGTGCGGCATCGGACGTGTCACGCAGTTCGACCCCGGCGATTTCAAGACACAGGTCGGCGGCGAGGTGAAAAATCTCGACTGGGCCAGCGTCATATCCGAAAAGGACTACCGCCGCGTCGACAGCTTCGTCACGTTCGCGCTCGTCGCGTTCGACGAGGCCCGCCGCGACGCCGGACTCCCCGAGGACTTCCGTTCGGAAGGCAGCTGCATCGATCCGTCCCGCGTGGGCGTGGTCGTCGGCAGCGGCATCGGCGGACTGCACACCATCGAGAGCCAGTGCGCCGCGCTCCTGAACAAGGGGCCGCGCTTCGTTTCGCCGTTCATGATCCCGTCCATCATCACGAACATGGCCTCCGGCATGATCTCCATCCGCTGCGGAGCGGGCGGCCCGAACTTCTCGGTCGTTTCCGCATGCTCCACGGCCACGCACGCCATCGGCGAGAGCTTCGACGCGATCGCCAGCGGCCGCGCGGACATGATGGTGACCGGCGGCGCGGAATCGTCCATCACGCGCCTCGGCTATGCCGGGTTCTGCTCCATGAAGGCCATGAGCACGCATTTCAACGACACGCCCGAACTCGCCAGCCGTCCGTTCGACCGCGACCGCGACGGATTCGTGATGTCCGAAGGCGCGGGCGTGCTGATCCTCGAGGAATACGAGCACGCGATCAAACGCGGCGCCCGTATCCACAGCGAAGTGGTCGGCTACGGCGCGACCGGCGACGCGTACCACATGACGGCCCCGATCCCCGGCGGGACGGGCGGCATGAGGGCGTTCCAGATGGCGCTCGACAACGCCGGTCTGAACCCCGAGGACGTGGATTACATCAACGCCCACGGCACGAGCACGCATCTGAACGACCTGTGCGAGACGCAGGCGATCAAGGCGCTGTTCGGCGACCATACACGGAAGATGGCTATCAGCAGCACGAAGGGCGCGATGGGGCACGGCCTCGGCGCGGCCGGCGGCTTCGAGACCATCATCGCCTCGAAAACCATTGAGACGGGCATCGTCCCGCCGACCATCAACTACACGACCCCGGACCCCGAATGTGACCTGGACTACACGCCCAACACCGCGCGGGAACGCAAGGTCGACGTGGCGCTGAACACCAATCTCGGGTTCGGCGGCCACAACGGCGTGATCGCGCTCCGCCGGTTCCAGTGAGTCCAATCGTCAGTTTTTAAGTTCAAATCCACTTCATTCGGAGGTCCTTTATGAAAACGCTTTCGTTCGCCGCTTCGTTCGCCGCCATGCTTGTCCTGGTCTCCTGCGCCTCCAACGTGCCCCCGCCGGAAGACGAGGACGCCGAAGCCTGGACGCCCGGCATCCAATCGTCCTATCCCGACTGGCAGCCCCCGGAGGAAATGCCGGAAGGCAATCCGGCCTACGCCGAAGCGTTCGGCGAGCCCCGCCCGGTGGACGGCAAGGATAACGCGCCCGCGGTGGTCGCGGCCGACGAGAAGACCTCCGCTTCCGCCCCGGTGAAGAAAGTCGACGAGACCCCTGCGGCCTCCAAGCCGAAACAGCAGACTCAGGCGCAGGTGCAGGAAGTGAAACCGCAGCCCGTCGAGACGAAACCCGCCGCTCCCGCGAAGTTCATGCGCGTGGACGTGTTCCCGGTCGAGGCAGGCGTCGACGGCGTGTATGCCGTCAACGGCGAACGCGTGAATTCCGCCGCGTTGAAGAGCGCCCTGAACGAGACCGGCAAGACGAACAAGGACATCGCCGTGATCCTGTTCGGCCGTCCGCGTTCCGCGGAGTCCGACATGAACGCCGCCATCGACTGGTGCAAGGCCGCCGGAATCACGAAGATCAACGTGATGACCAACGACGACATCATGGCGCAGCGCAAGGCCGAAGTCCGCGCCCAGAAGGACCAGAAGGATCAGAAGGACCAGAAGGCCGATGAAACGGCCAAGGCCAAACCCGCCCGCGAGAAACTCGTCGTCGACACCGACAAGCCCGCCACCGATTACGTCGTGAAGGACGGCGACACCCTGTCCTCCCTCGCGAAGACGTTCTATCACGACGGGACCGAGTGGGAGATCATCTTCGACGCGAACAAGGAAACGCTGAACGGCAAGCCGAACTTCCTGAAGATCGGCACCAAGCTCGTGATCCCCGCAGTCAAGAAGGTCACCGTTTCCCCGAAGTGATCCGCCCCTCCATGCAATCCACGGGAACAGGTTCGGACGACGGCGTCCCGGGCGGCCGGGACTCGAACCGCGTCTACTTTGACAGCCCCGGCGCGCTGGAATCGGCGTTCGCCGGGAACCTGACCGGGAACCTGTCCGCCGCGGAATATGCGCTGGGCGTGAAATTCGCCTCCCGCGAGTCGTGGGCCGCGCCCGTCGAGGACACCCCCGAACACCGCGGAGAAGGCTTCCTGCGCGAACTCCGCCGCCTCCAGAAGGAACGCGGCCGGAGCCTCGACCAGTCCGAATTCGATCTCGCGCTGGACGCCTGGCGCGAGGGACGCGAACAGGACCTCGGGACCTACTTCGCCGAACGCGTCCCCGTGGGCGCCGGCAAGAAAGACGTTTCCGCGCGCTCCCCGAACCAGCTGGCGTATCTGCGCGCCATGCGGAGCAAGGACCTCGTGTTCGGCGTGGGGCCCGCGGGAACCGGCAAGACTTACCTGGCCATGGCGATGGCCGTTTCCCTGCTCGTTTCCGGGCAGTACAACCGCATCATCCTGACGCGTCCGGCCGTCGAAGCCGGCGAAAACCTCGGGTTCCTGCCCGGGACGCTTCAGGAGAAGATCAACCCCTATCTGCGGCCGCTCCACGACGCCCTCCGCGAAATGATGGACTACGCGGCCGCCGAGGAACTGATGTCGCGCGGAGTCATCGAGGTGGCTCCGCTGGCTTTTATGCGCGGGCGCACGCTCAACCATGCGTTCGTGATCCTGGACGAGGCCCAGAACGCCTCCCACGAGCAGATGTTCATGTTCCTCACCCGACTCGGATTCCACTCCAAATGCGTGGTCTGCGGCGATCCCTCGCAGGCGGACATCCCGCACGGCCAGTCCGGGCTGCCGCACGCGCTGGACACCCTCGCCGGAGTCGACGGCGTGGCGGTCTGCCGCTTTGACACGCGCGACGTGGTGCGGCATCCGCTGGTGGAGAAGATCATCCGGGCCTACCGGGAGAACCCGCCGCACGCGAAAGGCGCCTGACTATGACGAAACGAAGTGAAAAACTGAGCGCGAAGCTCGAAAGCATCGGCGGAAAACTGCAGCGTTCGGCCGCGGTGTCGCTGCTGATGATCCTGATGGTCTTCGCCGCCAGCGTCTTCCTGCTGCTGGTCCCGTCCCAGGGCGACCTGCCGATCCTGGTCGAGGGGGCGCGTTCGCCTCAGGACGTCGAGGCGGAGTGCGACTTCACGTACCAGAATTCGAAGGAGAAGGACCGGTATTTCCGCAGCTTCGCCCTTGAATTCCCGCGTTATTTCCGGCTCGATCCGGCGCGCAAGGAGAAGATGACGGCGGGCTACGCCCATCTGATGAAGGAGATCCTCCGCCGGAACGCTTCCGAGGAGGAGCATAAGCCGTACAACACGCCGGAAAACGCGGACGGCGAACTCAACGAGCTCGTTTCCTTCGTGCGGGAAATGCAGCCGCAGCTCTTCAATTACCTGCGCCAGATCGCGCTGGACGAGGCCCGCATGACCAAGGCGGCCGGTCAGGTCGAGGAGATCGTGATCGGAGGCATCGCGTCCGAGGAGGAACTGAAGAAGGCGCAGATTTTCGCGGAGCGTCCGCAGACCGGCGACGAAATGACCGCCGTGAACGTGCAGCTGAACGCGAAGATACTGGACCTCGAATTGCGCGAGGTCGGCCCCCTCAAGCTCGGGCGCATCCCGACTCCGAGGATCGCCGCGGAGCAGACCGTGGACGCGCTTCTGTCGGCAGTTTCCGCAAGTCAGCGTCCGGCCTACGAAAAGACGCTGTTCGATTTCTTCCGCCGTCTCTATGCAGGCGGCAACCTCACCTACGACGACGATCTGACCGTGAGCCGTCTGAAGGAGGAATACGAAGCCGTGCCGAAGACGGAACGCGAGCCCGAGGTCCTGTACAAGAAAGACACCATCCTGATCCAGAAGCGCGAACTCGTGACGAAGGAGAAATTCGAGCTCTTCCAGGCGTATTCGCGGGCGTACACGATGGCGCGACAGGCGCGTTTCACCGGGTCGAACATCTTCCAGAAGATCATGCTGGTGGCCCTGCTCATCGTCTTCTCCTGCATCTACATCGCGCGCGTCCACCCCGAGCTCATCGGCAACAACCGGTCGATCTGGCTCATCGGCTTCATCGTGATCTTCTCCATCGTCTGCGACCGGGTGAGCATGGAGCTGTACAACGACGTGGCGCTGTCGGGCGGCTACCCGATCGTGCCGCTGTATCTGGCGATGCCCCTGGCTCTGCCCGCGATGGTGATCGCGGTCATTTACAGCGGCCGTGCGGCGGTGTTCGCCGGGATTTTCGTCTCGGGCGTGTCGGCCGTGGCACTGGACCTGTCGTTCCCGGCGTTCGTCTCCGGTCTCTTCGTCTGCGCGGTCTGCACGGCGGCCGTGCGGGGCGTCTACGATTACAAGAAATTCTTCACGGCGTCGTTCTTTTCCTGCACGATCACGATGATGCTCTCCTCGCTGATCTTCCGCCAGAGTCCCGACTGCCTGACCATCGTGCGCGAACGCATGTGGAACCTGCTCGGGTTCAGCCTGGCCGTGCCGCTGACGGCGGGCCTGCTGACGGCGAGTCTGGCGCTGGTGCTGGTGATCGTGCTGGAAACCGTGCTGGACGTGACGAGCAACATGTCGTACCTGTCGCTCACGGACCGGAACCATCCGCTGCTGAAACAGCTCCAGATGGAGGCTCCGGGCACGTATCACCACAGCGAACGCGTCGCCCTGCTGGCCGAGGAGGCCGCGAACAGCGTCGGCGCGATGTCGCTGAAGGTGCAGTCGTACGCGCTCTTCCACGACGTCGGCAAGCTCGCGTCGCCGGAGATGTTCACGGAGAACGCCCACGGCAAGGACATGTTCAAGGGCATCCTGCCGGAGAAGAGCGCGGAGATCATCCGCCATCATGTGGAATACGGCGTGCAGCTCGCGCGCAAATACAAGCTCAAAACGCCGCTCCGCCGGGCCATCGAGTGCCATCACGGAAACGACTTCATCTCGTTCTTCTACGAGGAGGAGAAGAAGCGCACGGGCACGATCCCCCCCGAAGAGCCGTTCCGTTATCCGGGACCGCTGCCCCAGGAACTCGAGGTCGTGATCCTGATGCTGGCGGACTGCTGCGAAGCGGCCGTGTGCTCGATGGAGGACGCGACCGAGGAGAACGTCCGCGCGCTCGTGGAAAAGATTTTCAACGGCAAAATCCAGCGGAAACAGCTGGACGCCTCGCATATCACGCTGGAACAGCTCACGCGCATCCGCGAGTCGTTCCTGAAGACGCTGAAATCCATGAACCATACGCGCATCTCGTATTCGCGCGTGGAGGAGAAGCTCTCATGAAGGCGGTCACGATCTGGCGCGCCGGACGCGATTATCCGGCCCCGTCGAGGGCGCGTCTCCGCAGGATGACGGCCGCGGCCGCCGAACTCGCCGGACTCGGCGACGTCCCGGGCGGCGTCTGCGTGTCGTTCCTCTCGCCTGACGGCATCGAGCGCGTGAATGAGGATTTCCTGGGGCATCACGGCCCCACGGACGTCATCAGCTTCGATTACCGGACCGGGGAGGACCCGGCGTTCGGCGACGACGAGGACGACGGCGACGATCCTTCGGTCGAGCTGATCGTGTGCCCGGCCGTGGCGCACCGCGAAGCGCGCAAACGCGGTCTGCCGTATTCCGAGGAGGTCGCGCTGTACGTGGTCCACGGACTGCTGCACGCGGCCGGCTACGACGATTTGAATCCGGCGGCGAAACGCGTGATGCGCCGTGCGGAGAAACGTGT